>CAZJRT010000005.1:0-26042 GCA_964548445.1 uncultured Pseudobdellovibrionaceae bacterium | reverse complement strand
TGCTCGGACATTTTGTTTTCTTATGTTTTCTTTTTGCTCTTTGAAGTCTTCTTCCTGCCTTTGGAAGCACCCTTCTTTTTACCAGAAGATTTTTTCTCAGAAGGCTGGGCAAGGATATCTACTGCCCGATTAAGCCCTATATGCAACACATCCTCGTCTTTGGGAATAGATTTGTATTTACCCTGGTGTTTCAGATAAGGGCCAAATCTGCCGATCCCCGCTTCGATAATCTCTCCGCTCTCGGGATGCTTACCTACTTCCCGCGGTAAAGATAGCAGCTTCAATGCGGTTTCCAAAGTGACCGAGGCTATATCCGTACCTCTTGGAATAGCCTGTCTTTTAGGCTTTTCCTTGCTTTCTGCAGGGGGATCGAGCTGTACGTAAGGTCCATAAGGACCACGGCGCAGGGAAACTGTGCGTCCTGTCCCCGGATCCTGGCCTAAAATCTTTGGCTCATTGTTAAGCTTGGCCGCCTCAGCTGATTCATCGCTTTCGCCCTCTTCCTGAACTACCAGAGGCCTGGTGTAACGGCAATCGGGATAATTGGAACAACCAATAAAAGCGCCAAACTTGCCCAGCTTGATCGATAACCTGCCCTCATCACACGAGGGACATTTGCGTGGATCTCCCCCTTTTTCACTCTCCCGGAAGAAGTGGGGCCCGAGCTCGGCGTCCAGAAATTCGATCACCTGTGACATACTTAAGTCACTGGTTTCATCAACAGCGGATTTAAAATTATCCCAGAAAAGCCGCAAGGCTTCCTTCCAGTAAATATGCCCGGTAGCAATTGCATCCAGTTCATCTTCCAGATTTGCAGTAAAGGAATAATCAACGTAGCGCGGGAAAAATTTGGTCAAGAACGCAGTAACCACCCGGCCACGATCCTCGGGAATAAAGCGACGCTTTTCCATCGTCACATACTGCCGGTCACGCAGAACCTGCAATATGGAGGCATAGGTCGATGGCCTGCCGATACCAAGCTCTTCCAGCTTTTTCACCAGTGACGCTTCCGAATAACGAGGCGGTGGCTGGGTGAAATGCTGTTCGGGAACCACGTCTATAGTTTTGGTGTTATCGCCTTCGCTGATTGGCGGTAAAATCCGGTTTTCTTCCGAAGTATCATCATCATCCAGACTTTCCTGATAAAGCTTCAGGAAACCATCAAAGGCGATAGTACTGCCAGTTGCCCGCAGTATTACATCGTCAGTGCCATCAGAAATATCAGCGCCCACCTGATCCATGACGGCACTTTCCATTTGCGAAGCCATTGTTCGTTTCCAGATAAGCTCATAGAGTCTGGCTTCGTCCTCGCCAACGAAATTGGCTACTTCCTGTGGCGTACGGGAAAGGTCAGTCGGGCGAATCGCTTCGTGGGCTTCCTGCGCATTCTTTGCCTTGCTCTTGTAAAGGCGAGGCTTGCCGGGCAGGTACTTGTCACCGTAATTCTGGCTTATCACTGAACGGCACTGGGAGACTGCATCCTCAGACAAAGTAGTCCCATCAGTACGCATATAGGTTATCAGACCAACTGTCTCACCTTTGAAGTCTGCCCCCTCATAGAGTCTTTGGGCAAACCGCATGGTCTGCGAAGCCGAAAACCGTAACTTGCGGGAAGCCTCCATTTGCAGGGTAGATGTAATAAACGGTGGCGACGGATGCCTGCGAACCTGCTTGCGCTCTACTTTTTGAACGGAAAGATCTTTGGTGAGAATTCGATCAACAACCGCCTGAGCCTCTTTTTCGCTCTTGATATCCAGCTTGTCGAGCTTGTTACCCGCCAGATGGGTAAGACGCGCCATAAACGGCGCCCCGGCAGGAGTGTGAAGCTTGGCCTCTATCGACCAGTATTCCTGAGAAATAAACTTCTCGATTTCAGTTTCTCGTTCACACACAAGGCGCAGGGCTACTGACTGTACCCTTCCCGCTGATTTTGAACCGGGGAGTTTTCTCCAAAGAACGGGAGACAGGGTAAAACCGAAAAGATAATCGAGCGCCCTTCTGGCCAGATAGGCATCAATCAAATGCACATCCAGCCCTCTCGGGGTCTCAAAAGCCTGTTTTACGGCTTTGCTGGTAATTTCATTGAATGCAACTCTTTGAATTTCTGCGCTGGACAGGAGGCCCTCACCTTCAAGCATTTCCTTTACATGCCAGGATATAGCCTCTCCTTCACGATCAGGGTCAGTAGCCAGCCAGATAGTCGAAGCGCCTTTGCTGGCCTTCCGTATCTCGCTCATAGCCTTGCCGGAACGCTCGCCAACTTCCCATTTCATTGCGAAATCATCATCAGGAAGCACTGAGCCATCCTTGCCAACCAGATCGCGGACATGGCCATATGAAGCCACCACCTCGTATTCTGGACCTAGATATTTATTGATGGTCTTGGCCTTGGCAGGCGATTCAACAATGACAAGATTGGAAGCGTTCAAAATATTCCTCTTAATTTACCAAACTGACTTTACCGCCCGGGTGACGACGCAAGCGTCCCGCAAGCTCCATTTCCAGCAATAGACTCTGCATTACAGGAATAGTCAAATGACATGAGTGAATCAATTCGTCAACACTAATGGGGTTATATGAAAGATTCTCCAGCAGCGAGCTTATCGCATCTTCAGGCTCTTCAGGCTCTGCAAAATCAAGCGTTTGCGGACCGTCATAGCTAAAAGCAGCAAAATTATTTTCCCTCATCGACTTCGCGGAAAAAGTGTTCAGAGCCTCAACAATATCAGAAGCACCTTGAATAAGAGTCGCACCTTCGCGGATCAACTTGTTGGGTCCTTGTGCCCTCGGGTCCAATGGGAAACCCGGAACAGCGAAAACGTCCCTGCCCTGCTCTCCAGCCAGCCTCGCAGTAATCAGCGAGCCTGAGCGAAGTGAAGCTTCGACCACCACCACGCCCTCGGATATACCGGAAACTATCCGATTGCGCCGGGGAAAATCCTGTGGCCTTGGATTAAATCCAAACGGGCTTTCGGCAACAATCAGTCCTTCTTCACAAATCTGTTCATATAAAGAGCGATTTTCTTCTGGATAAACATAGTCGATACCGCCTGCAACCACGGCAATAGTGCCTGTCGATACCGCCCCCTGATGAGCCGATGTATCAATACCGCGAGCCAGTCCTGAAACGACGACAAAACCTGCCTTGCCCAGATCTTCGGCCAGGTGGGCAGCGAACTTCTTCCCATTGAATGATGCATTACGCGCACCCACCATTCCAATACAGCGCGAATTGAGCAGTTCCTTGCGCCCCTTCACTGTAAGGACCGGCGGCGCATCTTCACAGGCAGTCAAAGCAAGCGGGTATTCTTCATCGACAACGGTTACCAGATCGCCTCCAAACCTTTTTAGCAGCTCGTATTCCCGTTCAATAACTGAGATGGGAGGAGCTTCCAGCTTCTTTTTACCTCCGCCTTTGCGCGAGAGTTCGGGCAAAGCTTCTATTGCAGCTTCTGCACTGCCGAACCTTTCCATCAGCCGATAAAAAGTTATCGGACCGACATTGTCAGTTCGAATCAGTCTAAGCCAGCTCAGCTTCTCCGTAAGCGGCTGCTCAGCTTCCCTCTGTGAGTTTCCCAGATTTTCCCTTGTCATTCTTTTTGCCGATTTGAGGTTCTTCCCGATGCAACAGCCGAATAATATTGTCTTTGTGGCGAACCCAGACGACAGCAGAAATCATTGCCGTTACTGCGGCTGGAAAAACGCCTTCATACAACAACAATGTCGCAACAGGCGCGACCGCTAATGCCGTCAATGCAGCGAGAGAGGAAACACGGAACATCAAAGCCATTCCCAGCCAGATGGCACAGGCAGTCAGTCCAGCCAGCGGCACAGCGGCCACCAGCGTGCCAAGCGTTGTGGCGACCCCCTTGCCACCACTAAACTTGAGCCATACCGGGAAAACATGGCCGAGAACCGCCCCCAGCCCGGCGATCAGAGCCTCGTTAGTTCCAAAAATTAAATGAACTATCAGTACCGCAATCGCGCCTTTTCCACTGTCCAGGAGCAAGGTCAGCGCGGCCAGCGGCTTGTTACCTGTTCTTAAAACATTGGTCGCACCAATATTACCAGAGCCAATCTTGCGAATGTCTCCGTATCCTGCGACGCGGCAAAGAACCAGTCCGAATGGCAAAGAACCAAGCAGATAACCAGCTGCCAGCAGCAGGGGAGTTATTATATATGCATCCATGGCCGCTTATTAAAAAGTAATCGGTTCCAAGGTCAATAGATAAATGTTATCTGCTCAGCAGCAAGTCCAGAATCGCCATTCTTGCCGGAATTCCGTTTGATACCTGACGGTCATACAGAAAGCGGCTTTTATCATCAGCCAGTTCATCGGTAATCATCAGTCCTCTCAGGAACGGGCCGGGATCAAGAAGAACAGCATCAGACCCGGCCATATCCAGCTTCTCATGACTCATACCGAACTTTTCAAAATACTCTTGATCCTCAATCATGGCTGTTTCCATTCGCTCTTTTTGAGGCCGAATTGTCATTACGACATCAGCACCGGGCAAGCCATCTTCCAGTGTATTAAAGGCTTCAACACCGCTGACCGGAAAACTTTCCGGCATAAGAGCAGATGGAGCGATCAGCCGCACCGAAGCTCCCATGCGCTTGAGCAAAATCATGTTGGAATGAGCCACCCGGCTATGTGCAATATCCCCGACAATGGAAACCGTAAGCCCTTCGAGAGCGCCAAAATGCTGCTTCAAAGTTAAAGCGTCGAGCAAAGCCTGCGATGGGTGCTCCCTCGCGGCATCGCCGGCATTGATAATCGGGCAGCTTACTATCTCGCGCACTTTCAGAGGAGCTCCCGCCTCATGATGGCGTAGAATTATTGCATCCGGCATCATCGCATCCAGCGTGCGGATAGTATCTATAAAAGTCTCACCCTTTTTTAAAGAACTGGTATTGGCGTCCCAATGAACAACTTTTGCTCCCAGCCTACTGGCAGCAATATCAAAAGATGTTCGCGTTCTTGTGGAATTTTCAAAAAACAGAATAAGGATAAGTTTATCCTCTAGCCGTTTATGATCATAGTCGCCTTGCGCCAGACATTCAGCATAATGTCCGGATACAAGAAGAAGGCTCTCTATGTCCTGATCGCTCAGGTCACTTATGCCGGTAAAATGTGTGGAGGAAAGTGTGTTCATGGGCTCAAATATGGCAGCATGATTTCAGATTAGGCAAGAGCAAAAAAGCTTCCGATAAAATTCAGGATGCTTCCATTAAAAGCATCCCGAGATAATCTGTCACCTAATTCTATTGGCTTTCATCCGACATTTTATTTACACACCCTGGGATGTCAGATGTTTATTTTTTTCGCCGTTTATCCTTAACCACCTTATATCCCGTTGATTTTAAAAAACCAACAGCAAAAAAACATCTTATGGCACGTTCTGACAAATACAGAATTTTCACAAAACCACAAGTATCGGTTATTAAATACATAAGCCGCAAGAGACCATACAAATTTTGTGGTTATAAAGAGCACATAAAAACCATTTTTTTATGTTGCAAGAGAGATACTTGAATGTCATAAAACAGCCAATCTGCATTTTTATGATTTATACAAAAACGTATACGAGAATGACTTTATTTTCATATCAGATAAAATATGAAGACCCTGTGACCACCTTTTCCGCGTTACATGATCTTCCTTACAGCCTGCTCTTTGATTCTGCGCTGCCTGGCCATAGCGCCAACGGCTACAGTTATATCCTGTTCATGCCGGCAGAGACGATCGAGGCCAGAGGCCGGCAGGTAATCGTAACCAATAGCGGACAGCAGCAGACATTTAACGGCAACCCTTTCCGGGTATTACAAGGTCGCCTTGATTGCCATAGCAGAGAAATGCAACACCGGATAAATATGCCGCCGTTTCAGGGCGGAGCCGCTGGCATGTTTGGCTATGATCTTGCTCGTAATCTGGAAGACATTCCCGAAATTGGCAGTAGCGATCCGAACATGCCTGATATGGCTGTCGGAATTTATCATCAGGCAATCTGCTTCGATCATGATAACAGAACTGCTTTTTATATGGTTCAGGCCGAAAGTCAGCAAGAAGCCGCCGCTCGTTATCATCATTTGCAAAAGCTCATGGATAATTCTCGCGGCCTCCCCGAACTCAATGTCGGTGAAGCGGAATGGTCCTCAAACATTCCCAGATCCGCTTATTTGCAGAAGGTCAGAAAAGCGCTTGATTACATACACGCCGGAGATATTTTTCAGGCTAATCTCTCACAGCGTTTTGACGCGGAGCTGCCATCTGATTTCAACGCTTTTGCCCATTACTGTCACTTAAGAAAAGTAAATCCTGCACCATTTGCCTCCTATATGAATTTTGGCCCCGTCAAGATTGCCTCAGCATCTCCCGAACGTTTCATCAGGGTACAGGACCGGGCCGTGGAGACCCGTCCTATTAAAGGCACCAGACCCCGGCTGTTCGATCCGGCTATTGACCAGCTATTCCGCAACCAGCTGGAAAACAGCGAAAAAGACCGGGCGGAAAATGCGATGATCGTAGACCTGCTTCGTAATGACCTCTCCAAGGTTTGTGAAGACCACAGCATTGATGTGCCTACCCTGTTTGGACTGGAAAGTTTTGCAAAGGTCCACCATCTGGTTTCGACCGTAACGGGCAGCCTGCGCATTGACAAAAGTCCGGTTGACCTGCTCGAAGCATGCTTCCCCGGCGGTTCGGTTACCGGATGCCCCAAGGTTCGCGCAATGGAAATCATCGAGGAACTTGAGCCAACAAGACGAGGCCCCTATTGCGGATCTTTAGGATTTATTGGCTTTAATGGCAATATGGATACAAGCATCGCTATCCGGACACTGGTATATAATGGCAATAGTGTCAGCTTCCAGACAGGTGGCGGCATTGTCTCCGACTCTGATCCGGCGGCCGAATACCAGGAAACTTTTGACAAGGCTGAGGCAATATTCAACAGCTTTGAAATTGATGCCGGGACAGACAAACTGAATATGATGGCAAAGGAGATTGCATGATACTGCTGATAGATAACTATGATTCCTTTGTTTATAACCTGGGTCGCTATGTGGGGATACTGGGCTGGCAGCGCGAGGTTGTTCGCAATGATGATATTTCTCTTGAGGAAATTGACGCTATGCGGCCATCTGCCATTATACTTTCTCCCGGCCCTGGACGTCCCAAAAACGCAGGAATTTGTACTGATCTTATTCGGCGCTTTGGGCCGGAAATCCCTATACTGGGAGTCTGTCTTGGCCATCAGTGCATTGGAGAAGCCTATGGTGGCAGAACCATTCCCGCAAAGCGTCCGGTACACGGCAAAACCACCTTGCTGGATCATCCGGGCCGCGATCTGTTTATAGGCCTTCCAAACCCTTTAAGAGTAGCCCGCTATCATTCACTGGTCACTGAGCTTCCGGCGAACAGTAATCTTCGGGTTTCCGCAGTCACGGAAGAAGGCGAAATAATGGCCTTCCGCCACTGCCAGTTCCCGGTTTACGGGATTCAGTTTCACCCGGAATCCGTACTCACCGATTATGGTCTGGACGTTATCCGCAACTTTATGACCATAGCAATGCAGTGGAAGGAAGGCGGCAGCCGAACTTCCAGAGCGGCATGAAAAGCTGGCATAACGGCAATTTAATAAACGATAATTCCCCCGTTTTATTATCATCTGATCGGGCATTACTGGGTGACGGCGTCTTCGATACCATGCTGGCAGAGGACCGTAGTTTAGTATATGGGAAAGCGCATATTGATCGCCTGATGCGCCACGCTGCCATACTTGATATCACCCTGCCTTACACTCCAGAAGAATTACTCGGGGCGGCCAGGCAATTACTGGATATAAACAAGACCAGCCACTATCAGGCTGTAAAGACTATCCTAACTATCGGTCCCGGCAGCCGGGGACTGAATTTACCGGCAAAACAAACTTCTACATGTGTGATATCAACATTTACAGCGGATGCCCCGGCAAGCTTGCCGGGTGTTTCTCTGGCCGTAGCCCGAAAGACCCGGCGCAACGAACACTCTCCATTATCGCGCATAAAATCGCTCTCTTATGCTGATAATCGTATCGCAAGACAAGAAGTCCGTTTGATGAATGCTGATGAAGCCATACTTCTTAATACTCAGGGCAACCTTGCCTGTGCAGCTTCAGGAAACCTATTCCTGAAACTAGGTGGCCGCATTTATACCCCTCCGCTGTCTGATGGTGTTGTCGACGGCATAATCAGGCAGCGCCTACTCGATAGTGGCGTTGCGGAAGAAAGCTCTTTAAGCGAAGGAGATCTCGATATTTGCGAAGGAGCATGGACAACCAACAGCATCTGCGGCATACGCAAAGTCACTTCTTTGGATGGCCGAAAAATAAGCAGTCCGGATCTTGAGATCTCAGATCAAATTGCAGGCTCAAATATATAATGGATCACCAGGACCATTGCCACAGAGACCGCCAGACCAATCATCATTTTCAGGAAATCCTTTCCTATAAGCGGAAATACATAACCTAAATGATAAGTGCCCCTGTAAGTATGGGCTATCGCCACTTCTCGCCCGGTAAGAAGTCCTACGAACACCCATGTTGTCGACATCGGGATACTGTTCAATTCCTTGAAGTATAAAAGCAGGAGAGCGTATATGAAGTCGATTATTGTAGCTGACCGCATAAACCTCGACCCTGTTTTCTCGATCACAATTCGCTGAAGCTTCCCACCGTTTGTTTTAAAGATAAAGCCGAGCCAGAAAACGAGAACAGCAAGAGTAATAACAAGCAAATATGGCGGCAGATTGCGGGGGAGAAAGACAGCGATATTAGCCATATCGTGACTTAGCCACGAAAACCATAAAAACCCGGTAGAACCCCATTGCAGAACCCGCCAAAAGGTACGGTGTTCTTTTTTTACAAAGTTCCTTTTCTCGTTCACAATCCGGGCGATTACCAGCCAGAGAACAAAAGCCACCGTAGCGGCGAGGCTATACCCAACGATGCTTTTTATCAGCATCTTTTCAAGTACGACAGTGGAAGCGAAAGTCGACAGGACAAGGAAAGTCGTTGATACCGGAATTCCGACGCGAGTTAGCAATACCAGAACAGCCGGAGCAGCAGCATGGTACCACTGGATTTGTTCATATGGGATTTTTGCAAGCCTGCCCCAGGAAATATCGCCATCATACAGGAACCAGCCGGTAACTATTGTCCCCACCAGAATTAAACTGGCAGCAAGCCAAAGCCAGTACCATTTAAAAACTCTGCTGTTAGAAGCGATAAAAGTTCCAAGAGTTTGAACGGCATCGTTGCCGATAACTGAATAGGCAGCCAACAGAAAACCAACGGCTGCATAGGCTATATGTATTTCAAACACACCTTCTCCCGTAAAGTTAATTTTTGGAGTTTATGGTGCGTTTATAATCAATAGAGAGATAAGAGCAAGAATTAAATATCAGCTAATATGCTTCAAGCCTGTTTTTAAGTAATTCCAACCAGTTATAACAGTAAGCACCATGGCCACGAGTAACAGCCACTGACCAGTGGCAAGGGTAAACGGGGCGTAAGGTCCAATAATCAAAAAAGCTATAGCAAACATCTGACTGGCTGTTTTCCACTTGGCCAGTTTGGTCACCGGGACCTTGATACCTTTCGGCCCCAGGTACTCGCGAATGCCCGACACCATAAATTCACGGGCAATAATTATCGCCGGAACTGCCATCCACAGACCCGGAAGACGATCAAATCCTACCAACAGGATAAACATGACAGCCACAAAGATCTTATCGGAAATAGGGTCAAGAAATGTGCCAAAAGGTGTAACAATATTCATTTTGCGGGCAATGTACCCATCTAGCCAGTCAGTCACGGCCCCGGCAACATACAAACCAAGAACCCACCATGCCGCCCATTCGGCGCCTACAAGAAACAGGCTAAAAATCACTGGCAGTAAAAACAGCCGCGCTATAGTCAAGATATTGGGAAGATTATTAATCAGTTTATTCGATTTCATTTTATTCTTCCTTCTTCCTTCTTCCTTTCCTTGAATGACGAGAGAACCGATTTATGATCAGAACCAAAATCAGGTCCGGTAAATTTTTGAACTGTTATAAGATCTTGGCTGTATAAAATATGATCAATCGGAATTTGCAGTAAAGATAGATAAAAGAATGCAGGCCAGGTTATAGCTGGATAAATTCCCCCATAGCTGTACCTTAATCCTGTGCGCCTGAGTATGTCACGGAAATAAGGTGAAAACGGCGTTATATTCCAGTCGCCAATCATAATCTTATGTCCATGCATTTTATCGTTCACAATAAAATCAACTGTTTTTTCAAGTTCATAGTTCCGTTGGGCGAAATGGCGGCGACTGGTTGGCGGCAAAGCGTGCAAGGCATAAATAGTGACCGGCTCGTCAAAATCCGGCGGATCAACCGATATCTTTGCAGTAAAATTTGTATACACCGGCCCATCGAGAATTATTTTTTCCATTTCAGTAAAAGGGTGACGACTGATGATCACCATACCGAAAGCATGATTTTTTGGCTCTTGTATCTGATAGGGGTAGATCTCTCCCAGTTCCGAGGCCATTGCCGCTAGAGAAGGCCCGGCTTCCTGTAAAACTACCAGATCAAAATCATTGTCAGGATTGCTTAGCCATTCTTTTACTTCGGAATGCTCAACATGGCCAATGTTTCGGTTGTATTGAACGATAGTAAAAGACCGGGAATAATTATGCGAAAATTTAAAATCCACATCAGAATAAACATCAAAGATGGATATTATCGCTATAAAGAACGGCAATATAGCCACTATGCGTTTTCCGCAGAATAACAGTCCTGCTCCTAATACCAGTCCACCAATGGCATACTGAATGGCGAAATGGCTGAACAGGTCAAAGAACCAGCCGAATCTCGCCAGAAGAGATAAGGCGTAGCTCGCAACCAAAATCCAGGTAAGTCTCTTCAGAAAACGGGATGCATCTTCTTTTAGTTGGGAAGAGAAAGGCATCGCTGGAATTACTGGTCCGCCCGTGCAAGATGGAATCCAAATTCAGGGCCGTGCCTGTTAGATACAAGCTGCTTCATGCAGGAAGCGGAAGCTTCCTGCCCGGCATCTCTGGAACGGACTTCGAAATGCTGTGCCTGTTTGCCAAGCACATTACCATCCTGCCCCGCATTGAAATAGATATCCAGAACGCATTCGCCATTCATATACTGCCAAACTACTGAAGGAAAATCATGGCGCTCCAGTGCCGGGGCCTTAAATATATGGGCTATTTCGGTTCCGGTAAAATTAAGTAACTGTAAAGAATCACTGATCACAGCCTTGCTGTATGATTTGATTTGCCAGTGAGTTAGTTCCCTGACATGGCTTGTTGCGGCATAGGCATCATGAGCGCCAACTGCACTGGTATTACAGCTGCCGACAAGGCCTAAAGCCATACCAACAAAAGCTATAACCATTACAGGAAGCTTCATGCTCACAGCAGATACAGGGAGCCGGAATAGTCCGGCTCCTTCTGCTGTGGCTATTTTAGCAAACTTGTTCATATTTTTCAGGCCGGTTTTCTGGCGGCTTATTCTGCCGCTTCAGCTGTCTTGTCCATGAAAGGCAAACCTTCTTCTTCAGATGCAGTCGGCTCTTTGCGGCGTTGTTGCTGAGGCTCGGCAGCTTTAGCCTTGGTATCCGGCTTGCGAGCGTCAGAGCGATCTTTGATCGGGCTGATCTTGCCGTCGATAGTGCCGCCAGCTTCAACAGCCAGTTCACGGTAGAAAATTGCACCTGTGATCGAACCGGTTGACTTTATGGTCAGACGGCCAGCCACAGTCAGGTCACCTTCAAAGCGGCCTGCAATGGTTGCTTCTTCAATTTCCACAGTACCGTAAAAAACGCCGCTTTCAGCAATATCCAGTACGCTTGCACCTTTCAGTGTAGCTTCTACTTTACCTTCGACGATCAAATGATCGCAGGCCTCAATTTCGCCTGAAAGATTGATGCCATGACCAACAATCAACTTGCGGCCCAGGTTATTTTCCTGTGCGCTGCCTGATGCATTGCTGCTTCCGTATCCCGGATAGTTGCTGGCATAGCTGCCGGGGATGCGTGCTGCTCCCGGAGGGTTTTGCATCCGCTGCATATTTGCAGGAATGTCTGATTGGCGCTGTTCGTTACCATGATCGTTTCTGTCTTCAGCCTGGTTTTGTGACATGGCTCGATTTTCCTTTTGCTGGTTACTGGGTGTCACTGGAATAGATGCATTATTTTCCACAGTTTGTTGCGTCTGCGGATTCGTATTTTCATTTTTAGTATCGGTTGAGACCCCTTTTACAGAGGCCGGATCTTCATCCCGCGGTCTGTGAAACATGAGGATTTTTCCTATCTTCTAACTTTTCGACGTAAATATAAAACGCCTGCTAACAAGGCGCTTTATCTGTGTCTATTACCCTTAAAATTTGATTGTCGGGAAATTAACACGCACCCGCCGGCTTCGCAAGCAGACTTTTGTGAAATGCGAAGAAAATGGCATAAACATTTCTAATGACTGTGAAAAAAGTTGTAGATGGTTTCAGCTATAGATCTGGAAATTCCTTCTACCTTTTCAAGGTCTTTTTCCCCCGCAGCGGCGACCTCCCTTGCTGATCCAAAATGAAGCAAAAGCGCTTTCTTGCGTTTTGCCCCGATTCCGGGAATTTCATCAAGCGGCGATCTGGCAATATCCTTTTTACGACGAGTCCTGTGCGCACCGATCGCGAAACGGTGAGCCTCATCTCTCAGAGACTGAAGATAATAAAGAGCCGGATCATTGGGATTCAGCCTGAAACTCTCTCGTTCCGGCATAAAGAATGTTTCATTTCCTGCATGACGATCCTGCCCTTTGGCGATAGCTGCTACCGTTAGCTTGTCAGCAATACCTAAATATTCAAGTACTTCCATTACGGCAGAAAGCTGCCCCTTGCCTCCATCTAGCAAAACAAGATCCGGCCAGTCGCCATTCTGCCTGTCCGGATCATTCTTTAACGCCCGGCCAAAACGCCGTTCCATTACCTCCCGCATCATACCGTAATCATCAGAAGCTGAAGCATTGCGGATATTGAATTTACGGTAACTGTTTTTAATAAAACCTTCCGGGCCGGCCACTACCATCGCTCCGACCATGTTGGTTCCCGAGATATGACTGTTATCATAGACTTCGATCCTGCCGGGGATTTCTTCCAACCCGAAAACTTCAGTGACGCGTTCCAGAGCGGCCCTGTTGCCATCTCTTTTCACCATATGTCGCTCCAGCGCTTCCCGCGCATTATTGACAGCGAATTCAACCAGATCACGCCTCATACCTCTGACCGGGCATATGACCTTTACTTTCTTATCTGATGATGCACCAAGCGCCTCTTCCAGCAATGCAGCATCATCTGGTGCATCGGACACCAGAACCAGCGGCGGAACAGATTTTCCTTCATAGAACTGGACGATAAAAGCCGACATTATCTCCCCGCCTGAAGCATCGAAATCATGCTTCATATGAAAGGACCGATTGCCGTAATTCTGGCCACCTCGAAAGAAGAACACCTGTACACATGAATGCTCTCCCTGCCTGCAAAGAGCCATGACATCCGCATCCTTCAGGCCCTCGACATTGATAATCTGGCGAGCCTGAACAGCAGCAAGTGCACGGAGCCGGTCCCTTAGTTGCGCCGCCAGCTCATATTCTTCATTCTCACTGGCCGTCATCATGGCCTGGGCGATTTTCTCCTGAACCGCCTGACTTTTGCCAGTTAGGAAGTCTTTGGCCTCACTGGTATGCAGTTTGTAATCCTCTTCGCTAACCCGCCCTACGCAAGGGGCGGTACAACGCCTGATATGGTATTGCAGGCACGGTCGTGTTCTGGCTGAGAAATAACTATCTGTACAGTTGCGCAGCATAAAAGCTTTTTGCAAGGTTATCAGCGTACGGTTAACGTCATGCGCCCCGGCAAACGGTCCGTAATAATCCCCTTCTACAGTTTTCGCGCCACGGTGCTTGGTCAGTCGCGGGAAGGGGTGGTCACCGGATATCAGGATATAAGGGAATGATTTGTCGTCGCGTAGCAGTATGTTGTAATGAGGCTTGAACTTTTTGATGTAATTAGCCTCGAGCAGCAATGCCTCAACTTCAGTGTGGGTTACTACAAATTCCATTCGATCCGTGGCCGAAACCATGCGCTGAAGACGCACAGGGAGCCTGTCGATCCGCGTATAAGAGTTCACTCTCTTCCTGAGTGATCTGGCCTTTCCTACGTAAAGCACATTTCCGCCAGCATCGATCATCCGGTAAACACCGGGGTTATCTGGCAAACTGGCGGAGGCAGTTCTTATGACCCCTACACCTTTGCTGATAGAAGGAATGTTTTCGTTATTCTCCATAAAAGAAAACTTAGAAGAAACCACAGCCGGTAGCAAATCTTCCGTTACAGCCCGCTTTTGACAACCTAGGGTTTAGATTTTTCTTGACAATTATTGCGATGTATCAACTATTGTCTTCCATCAAAAACATAGGGGCAAAAAAACAGATGCTAATATGCATAAAGAATAAATTGGATAATTCGGTTCTTTATGAAGGCCGTCATCCATCTCTGGGTAAATGTCTTGAAGCTGCAATTTATGATGGCAAGGATCTTTCTGACGCAAATCTGAAGAACGCCTGTCTTACCAATGCATCACTGGATGGGGCCAGGTTGCCAGGGGCCGATTTTACCGGCGCCAATCTTACCGGTGCCAACCTTTCGGAAGCCAACCTGGCAGGAAGCTGTTTTAGCAATGCAACAATGCATAATTCATGTTTATGCTATTCCAACCTGTCATCATGCGCCTTCCGTTATACCAGCTTCGGTGCCACGGATATGGCCGGAGCAATTCTGAATAACAGTGTTTTTGCTGGATTGCCAACTTTTACACTCTCTTTTCATGAAACTCTTTCAATGAAAAACTGCATATATGAGGAAATAAACGGCGCTAAGCTTCTCATGTCTTCCCCGCCGCTAGTTATTGCAGGACTTGAGCGTCACCTCGCCGTTCTTGATGAAAGTCTGCTTGCAGGCAATAGCGGCCTGACATTTTTGCAGGAGCTCGGCACTTTCGCGCCGCAGGATAAGGCCTTTCTGCACCGGCACTCAAAGCTTGTCAGCATGCTTATAGAAACAAAATATGAGAGCAGACAACCAAAAGTAGTTGACAAATATTCTGGATTATAGCAAATAACTAGCCAGACATACTCAAGTGTGCAATTATATAAGGGGGGCGAAAGACCCTCCGCACCTATTGTGTGGGTAATTTTAAAAATGCTGTATATAAAAATCGGCGTACGTTTTGCGTTGCACGTTGATGCAGACCGGCGCTACGGATTAATACCGCCCTTATCATTTAAGAGTTGCAAATCCGAAACAATTTTGGATATTCCTTATACTCGAATAATTTTTACATCAGCAAAACGCCTGCGCGAGGAACGTGAATATGCAAAAGGGCCTGAGCCAGTTTCTGAAAATACTACAGGAACTACAAAAAATTGACCCTGAGTTTCCTCTGCAATACGCGATTTGCCTGGCCTATATTTCGGCTAACGAGGGAATGTCGCTGACTTCGCTTTCAGAAAAAACGGGGCTGGCACTCTCTACTGTATCAAGAATTGTAGGTGCGCTTTCCCAGCAACGCCAAAAGGGAACAGCATATGGACTCGTTAAAGTTAATGTCTCGTCAGAAGAGCGCCGTAGAAAGGAATTATATCTGACTGTTAGAGGTAAAGCCGTAATAGCATCAATATTTGGCTTGCTCGAGGACGGCCCCCGGAAAAACGCCACCGGCTAATTAGCCACATAGTCAATCATATTGACAAATTTTCCCTTGGCTATATTGCCTATGAAAGCTATAGATTATTCCTGTGCGGGCGTGGCGGAATGGTAGACGCAACGGACTTAAACGTGAAATTTGAGTGCGCCACGCGGAAAACGCTGGATGTAGAACTGCTCAAAGTCGGGGAAACCTGCAGGGCCCAATGAATACAGGCCCATGGCAATCCCGAGCCAAGCCCTTAAATTTTAAGGGAAGGTGTAGAGACTAGACGGGCAGCACCTAAACCCGGATTTGCTTGCAGATACCTGGCATGGTGAAGAGATAGTCCAGACCACAAATCCGCCTTTGTGCTAACAGCACTTCGGCGAGAGCGGTGAAAGCCGTAGATGGTAAGAAAATCCGTTGGGAGTAATCCCGTGGGGGTTCGAGTCCCCCCGCCCGCACCACTTCGCCAAAAGCTTTAACCTGCTTTTTAAATATAAACTGTCCCTGTTTATTTTTCTAAATATAAACTGTCCCCGTTTATTTCGGTCCCCGTTTATTTCGCCAGAAAT
This sequence comes from uncultured Pseudobdellovibrionaceae bacterium, assembly GCA_964548445.1. Classification (GTDB taxonomy): domain Bacteria; phylum Pseudomonadota; class Alphaproteobacteria; order Micavibrionales; family Micavibrionaceae; genus RZZS01. The sequence continues at coordinate 9,676 of CAZJRT010000005.1, read as the reverse complement.
ATCTGAGCGTCTGACGTTGAACGATATCCAGCAGTTGATCATCCGCGAGCCCTTCCCTTGACGCTTCTACAGGCAAGCTGGTCGGATAACTGTCTGGTTTTTGTGCTCGCATGGAATTCCCTGTTTTTAACGATGGAGGCTTTTGCCTCTCTCTTTCAGCTGTTACCCCGCCTATAGCCAGTTCAGCAGATTTTTATAAATCCGGGTTTAAATTTAGCAAGCCCCTTTAACATATTATCCCTTCAATTTAAAGATTTGCCATAGAATCACGGGTACGCCGTTCTTTCCTTATAGAACAACTGTTCAAAAACGTTCCTTTTTTCTGGAGGCAAGCCGAGCAGCCGGTTCAGATTGTCTTTGGCGATGTGGTTCTCAGGCCATAGCTCAAGAGCCTTCTCGTACTGCGCTTTCGCTGCTTCAGGATTGCCTTCATACCTGTTGACGATAGCAAGATTTGTATGGCTTACAGACAGGCGTCTGGCGGCGTCAACTTTTGATGCCAATATATCGTCCACGCGTTTTTCTATGATGCTGTTTAAATCAAGCCCCTCAAAAGTGGGGTCGTCTTCGGGGAAAAACGGCAGGATCATATTACGGACTTCATCGCGCTCCAGAGCCCCTACCCTCTCAAGCCAGCTTGAATAGATATCTATAGTTCTTTTGAAATACTGCCGCGCCTTCGCAAGATTATCAGCATTCGGCTCTTTATCATTTATAATGTCCGTTGCTGCCCTTATTAGAAAAACAGAGCCCCGGTTATTAAGAACAACCCCAAGCTCAAATGAATCTTCATAGCCGGGAGTATTCCTGTAAATATCTTCAACCCTATCCAGCACCAGCAACGCCAGACCGGTTTCATTTTTCTCCATCAGCTCGTTATATTCGGCCATCTTTTTTCGGGCCTCAATAATCCTTGGATCTTCCGCAAGGTTTAACGAACGGTAATAAAAAAAGCCTGCAAGTACGATTAATCCTGCAATCGCGGCAAGAGCAATCAGAAGATTCCTGAGATTTTTTGGGATAAAATTCATATAGATTTCCAGAAAATTGTCATCCCCGCTTGGAGTTTATCCCGGACTTGATCCGGGACGGGGATCCGGATGCCCGCACAAGGCGGGCATAACGGATTTGAAAATATTATGCCTTTGCTCCGTGAACTTTTACTGCAAGAAATTTCTTAATTTCGAACAGCGGCTCCGGCGTCATCAGGGACACAACTATATTTGCAAGTATGGCAAGCGGTGCAGCGATCCAGGCATACGACCACGGATTAAGGTAGTATCCCATAAAGTCACTGAACGGGAGGGCAACCCCGAATTTGCCAGCAATAAAATATGCAATGGCCACTGCTGATATTAAACATCCGACAGAAAGCCCTGCGATTGCGCCCTGCTTGTTAGAGCCGCTCCACCAGATACCCAGCAAGAAGAGCGGAAACAAAGTGCATCCAGCCAGCGAGAAGGCAACGGCGACAAGCTGTGCAATCAGCGCCAGCTTGAAGGCCGCAACTATGGCAACGCTCACCGCCATCACAATTGTTGCAATCCTTGCCATCTTCATCTGGTCCTTGCTGGACGCCTCGGGATTGAAGACCCGGTAATAGAGGTCATGTGAAAAACCTGATGCACCAGCAACAAGAAGTCCGGAAACAGTTGAAAACGCCGCAGATATCGCTCCCGCCGCAAGAAAACCAACAACCAATGGGTGGATATTTCCGAGCTGAGCCGTATAAACAACAATCGCGTCCTTGGAAAGAGCGCCCACTTCCGGATGGGAAGACAGAATCTTCCCGAAAGCGGAATAAAGCGGAGCGGTCCAGTAAAGGATGCAGATAAAGAAAAGCCCCCATACAACAGACCAGCGTGCGTCACTTGCCTTGGGAACCACATAGAATTTCTGGATCACATGAGGCAATCCGGCAGTCCCGACCATCAGCGAAAAGCATACGGCTATCCACTGGAAAAAGTCCATGCCGGTTGAAGGGTCCCACGGCATGGCGAATTCAGGGCTCGGCAGGATCTCGAAAGAATGCCCGAACGAATTGGTAAGTTCGCTGCCCGGAATACCTGCGACAATATCGGAAACGACCTGCCCGTAACCTATCTGCGGCAGAAGCCAGAAATAGTCAAATTTCCAGGTCAGTAGAAATGATGGAATTAAAAAGGAAACAATGATGATTACATACTGGATTTGCTGGTTCTTGGTAACGCCAAGCATACCGGACAGCAAAGTATATAAAAGGACAACTGAAGCCCCGATAATTACGGCCCAGAGATAGGGAACGCCAAGCACCCATTCAAACATAATGCCTATCCCGCCAAACTGGCCGACACAGTAGCAGAATGAAATAAAGATCCCGATCACAGCGGTCGCCGCCCTTAGGCCACGCGAGTAATAACGATCACCGATGAAATCAGGTGCGGTATATTTCCCGAAGCGTCTGATCTGGGATGCCATGAGCACCAACAGAAGAACATATCCTCCCGTCCATCCAACAACATAGGATAGTCCGTGATACCCGCTTCCGTACATGATCGCAGCCATGCCCAGGAAAGAAGCAGCGCTCATCCAGTTGGAAGCAATGGCCATGCCTGAACCTACTCTGGAAATCGACCTTCCAGCCGCCCAGTAATCGCTTGTGTCCTTGGCCCGGTTCATCAGGCCCACAACAATGAAAAGGATAATTAAACCAATCATGATTATTGCCGGACCCAGCTTGAAACCCTCTTCAAGTCCGACAGTAACATCTGTTGGAAAGGGCGTTTTAATAGCCTTATCTGCCGCAAAAGCTACACTGTTTGACAGCATCAACAGCAAAAAGCCGGACGACCATAATTTTATATATTTCATCTTTTCAAAAAACTTCATGACCTTATTCCTCCTCAACTTCCATTCCGTGCTTTGTGACTATGCCATCCATCAGCTTGCAATAAACAAGACACAGCACGACAAAAAGGATCAGCAGGAAATTGGCTGTATAAAAATAATGAAACGGAAATCCGAGAAAATTTGTATCCGTCAGTACTGAACGATTGTGCACGAGGTGCTTTTCCATTACCTGCGGAACGGCATTCATCAACGCCGGATCGACCGGCTGGCCGTCATAGGGAACCAGAGCATATGGCAGTACTTCAGCTAAAATACTGCCTTCTTGCAATCCGATGCTGGCCGCTATTCCGGATGTCATTGTTTTGCGTTCTGAAAGTTCTTTTTTGGTCAGCGCGAGAAAATCCTGCCTTTCATATCCGGGTAAAAGATCATGGACAATAGCGGTAAAACCAAGCTTGAACCCCTCATCCGACCTGAGCGAAATATACCTGCCAAGTACGTTCAAATAAACGCCGGCAAGTTCCTGAAGCTGCTGCTTTGATGCGGTTCCGTCCTTCACATCCGGCCAGACTTGCTGAAAAACAATCAGTTGTTTTTCCGACACCGGCTGCTCTATTGCTTTAAGCAGGAATTGAAAACCAAACACGGCAAGAGCCCATATAACCACTATATTAATGATTAAACGTGTGTTGGCCCGGGCAAAATCCGATGTGGGTTTAAAAAAGTTAAAATCATAACTCTGGCTTTCTGACATTCCGACTCCTGTAATTTTATGACTGTCGTTAATATTTATTCAGTTACTAAAATGGCATTAAAGCAGATTCACTCTAACAATACTGCAGATGTTTTATAGCCTTCAGATGCAATGCGCTACATTTAAACCACAGGTTTTGCACATAATTAAACAGATCCGTTCTTATAACCATCTCCTTAATTCTTCTCTTACACCCAAACTGCAAGGCATGTTTCTTGCATGAAAGAACAGTCCTGTCATTTATGAATAAAGGAGATGCTCGTGAGCCTGTCAATAAACGGAACTCCGTTAATCAACCCTGATGTTACTCTTGCAAATTATAACAAAGTTAAGGTTTTAAGGGTCTCCGAAGCGCCAGAGCAAGTATATAAAAAATTCATTATGACTCAGGAAAAATTCCTTGAACTCCGCCATAGCAGCACCCCTGACACATCTTCCAATCCGGCATATCAGGAGTATGCCAAAGTCAAAGTAAACGGCAAAGTGGTTACGAAAATCGATAATCACGGCTGGACCGAAACCTCAAATGCACTGAGTGGAAATATGCTGAAAGGATTACCTGACTCCGTGAACGGCAATAAGGCCGGACCTGTACTTGCACAGGCGAGGGCGGAATATATTGCCGAGCTGCTGGGTGGCGAAGTGGTAAAATCTTCCACAGCTCTAACTCAGAGCCAGTTTGGCGATACCCCCCGGCCAAAAACAGAAGTCGATTTTAAATCATTAAGGAACGACCCTTTATATGAGCAGTTACAACAAATAAAACTTGCCAGAACCAGCTTTCTTACCCGGAAATTACGACCGTCTTTCAACCCATCTCCCATAGAAAACTCCATTATCAAAAAAGAAAATGAACAGGAGAACAAAGAACAGGTTGAAGCCACTAACGAGAAATAACTGAGATGTTCATATCCTGAGAATTAAACTCAATAAATCCCCAGGTAAATTCGCTAAGAACACCAGCTTATATCAGAATTGATTGCGAAATATGTTCAACTGCCCATATGGACAAGAAAACCGGAATTCGAAATTGTATGACCCCCGGCGGCTTCGAAGCACTGAAGAAAGAGCTTCGCTGGCTGCTTCATGACGAGCGACCGCGTATTGTCGAGATTGTCTCCTGGGCAGCCGGAAATGGCGATCGTTCGGAAAATGGCGATTATATCTACAATAAGAAACGACTTCGCGAAATTGACAGGCGTGTTCGCTACCTTACCAAAAAGCTGGATGACGCGGAAATTGTCGACCCAAAAAATCAGCAGGGAATTGACCAGGTATTTTTCGGAGCGACTGTTACCTATGCGAAAGAGGATGATACCGAACTTACTGTGACCCTTGTTGGGGTGGACGAAGCTGACTTTTCGAAAGGCAAGATCAACTGGCAATCTCCGGTTGGGAGGGCACTGCTAAAATCCCGCGTGGGCGATTGTGTCGAAGTCCGCGCAGCTGCCGGCGAGGAAACCCTCGAAGTCCTTGATATCCACTACCTGACAGAGTAATTAACCTTTGTTTTGCTCTGGATTTTTCTGGAACCAGTTTGATTAACGACTTGTTCTCACATAGAGAACACTTATTACCAGAGAAGATCCATGTTTAAACAAATTTCCTTTTTGGCTGTAATTCTGACCCTTTCCGGTTGCGGCATGCACGAGAAGGACAGAGCCCTTCTCGCTCACACGCGAGAAGTCGGTATGCAGGCCGGTACCCAGTCGCAACAGGCTCTGGAAGAAGCCCGCGAAGCCAGAAGACTTGCCGGGCGTGCTGCACGGGAAGCATCTATTGCCAGCCAGAACGCCACTCTGGCGGCTGCGGCTGCGACGGAAGCGGCAGAAAAAGCCGACAGGATTTTCATGGCTGACAGAAATGCCAAATGAGGAAAATTCTCTCCAACTGCAAAAAAGGATTATCCATGTTTAAAGAACTTAAAATAATTACCCTGACTGCTGCCGTTGCTTCTGTGATGCTTGTGACAGGCTGTGGCATGGAGCGTTACCATAACACCAAAAGCCTTGATGGCGACTATGGCAACAGCGATGTCCAGGGTCTGGATTACGGCCATGAAGAAGACTTTAACCGCGACAGACAGGGTTACGGAGAAGGTATATTTAACTAGGCACTCTTGATTTATACCTTGAATTTATACATTAACCATCTTCGAAAGACCTGCGCGAAGTGGTGATTTCTTTGACTTATCACATTCTTTGCCGCATATTTATGTAAACAAAGATTGTGGGGTTAATGTCTGGTTTAGTCAAAACCTTTAGAGGAAAAGCCGCTAATGCTGTGAACTGGATGGCGAGTGCTCAGGAAAAGGCGCTTGATCTGGTAAAGGGCGGCGAAGGGATACCATTCCTTGCAACTTTACGGCAACCTCTTTCCGTTTCCCTAAAAGCTACAAGCAGTGGACTGCGCAGTTGCGCCCTCGGTCTGGCAGGTGATTTTAAAGGGGCCGCCCACAACGTCCACAAAGGACTAAGAGAGGTACTACCCGAAGCCTCAGGCATGGCAGCGGCAAGTGCCATCAAACCTGCCACGCCCGAACTTTCCGCAGATTAAATATCTGTCTTTTTTCGATTTTCTTTGACTTTGCCACTGCTCCCGTTCATAATTACGGAAAATTGCAGGATCCTTTAAATGTCCAATGTCGGCGAAAATTTCAAGAAGGCTTCAGCATCGTCGCTCAAGCAGGCATCAGAAGTAATAAGGCAAATCAGCCACCCGGTTGACTATGCCGATACTCTGGTTGGAGCCGAATATGCTTCTGCAACCCTCACAGGCGTAGCCGCCGCCCTGGAAACCGGGGCTTATGCTCTTGAGGGAGATATCTCTGGCGCAGTTAAAAAGCTTACCGCCGGCGTGCTGGAGACCTTGGTAACGCTGGTTCCTTTTGCAGAATATGGCAGACCTGTAGGTCTGGATGTTCGTAAATATGCCCGCAGTGTCGGCGAATGGATTGGCAGCAAAATCTACCGCGGAGATAAAACCGAAAGCAGTCCGTCTGTAAACACTCTCATCCCGACTGCACCCTAACCATTTAATACTGAATATATTTTGACAGGCCCTGTTGCGCGGCAATCTTCTTGGTGGCACACTGCTGAAAAGTTTACTCACCGAGGACATGACCTATGCCAGTCACTGCCAGTTCTTCTACCAATAACAACAACATAGATATTGCAGAACTACCCCGGATACTGAAAATGCTGCTGGGGATAGCTTTATTCGTCATTCCTCTAGTCACCCCTGCCCCCGCAGGAATGCCGCTGGAAGCATGGAGAGTTACCGGAGTGATGTTTCTGATGGCGGTCTGGTGGGTAACTGAAGTAATTCCCATTGCCGCAACAGCTCTTGTGCCGATTGCCCTGTTTCCTTTAGTCGGCGTTGCCAGCGTAGGCGATGTGGCCGCTCCCTATGCAAACCCGCTTGTTTACATGATGATGGGCGGATTTATGCTTGGCCTTGCCATGCAGCGATCTAACCTTCATCGCCGCATAGCCTTTGCCGTTCTGGCCATCGCCGGACGCAAACCGGCAAGTCTTGTCGGCGGTTTTATGCTGGCGACAGCTCTGTTATCGATGTGGGTTTCAAATACGGCCACAGCTGCAATGATGACACCTATCGGCATGTCGGTAGTAGGGCTTCTGGAAAAAGATGAAGGCCTGCAAAAAAATGAAAAAGAAGCCCGTAATCTGGCCGTTGCCCTGTTACTTGGCATAGCGTTCGGTGCGGGAATTGGCGGAATAGGCACCATTGTCGGCACTCCGCCAAACGCTGTTTTGGCTGGCTTTATAAATGAACATACTGATATCGAAATCAACTTTGCTCAATGGCTGATGCTTGGTGTGCCTACCGCCATAATTCTCCTTGTTATTGCCTGGGTTATCCTGACTAAAATCGTATTTCCTGTCGGCAAGGCAAACCTGGAAGGAGTTCGCAAACTCCTCAAGACAGAGCGCAGCGCTCTTGGTGCGATGTCGACTGCCGAGAAAAGAGTCGCCACTATTTTCATTCTCACCGCACTGGCATGGACCTTACGTCCACTAATCAAAGACATACTGCCGGAAGGCGTAAATCTTAGCGATGCCGGGATTGCCATGATCGCGGCATTAGCCTTGTTCATAGCGCCGGAAGACAGGCGCTATCATGGCTCCCTGCTGGACTGGGCATCAACCCGTGATCTGCCCTGGAATGTCATGGTGCTTATCGGCGGGGGGCTTTCGCTGGGAAGCATGGTGCAGGGTTCAGGACTTGCGGGATGGGTAGGCGATATGCTCGCCAATCTGGACGCCTTACCTCTTGTTGCCATTGCCACGCTCGGCGCGTTCATGGCGATGATGATCAGTCACGTAACCAGCAATACAGCAACCGCATCAACCATCGTGCCACTGTCTGTCTCGATTGCCGCCACAATCGGAGCCCCGCCATTGATGCTGGCAATCCCGGTGGCAATGGCCTGCTCCTGCGCTTTCATGATGCCTGTAGCCACCCCTCCCAATGCAATTGTATATGGCTCAAATATGATAACAGTAGGACAAATGGCAAAAGCCGGGGCAGTTATAGGAGCCGTAGCACTGGTAGTCATTACAGTTATGACCTTTACAGTCGGCCAGTGGGTTTTCGGATAACCGTTACAGACTAAAAACCCAGTTCCTCGCCAGATGAACGAATGCTCAGCGCCCTCGGTTCAGCGTCATGATCCCGAATGATTTTAATCAGTCCCCTGGTGGCAGCATTCAGCATGCCGTTATCCGTAGAGCGCAGGACGATAGATAACCCCGGCACTCCGCCACGATAATGCGGATAGCTTCCTATCTCGATATCCGGAAAGCTGTTTTGCAATTGCCCCAGCTCCAGCGCAATCAGACTTTCCTGTAATGCACAGGCCACCGTATTTGAAAGCAGCGGCTTGCCGATCTTGAGCATTTCTATGACTTCGTCGAACATGGTTTGCATGATGCGCGGCACGCCAGCAAGCACGAAAACGTTTTCAACATTAAACCCCGGAGCGCCTGAAATCGGATTGGGAATTAGCTTTGCTCCCTTTGGAAGCCGGGCCATTTTCATTCTGGCGTCGCTAACATTACCCGGCCCGTAATAATCTTCCAGCAAAGCACATGCTTCCGGATGAAGATCCAGCTCCAGGTCAAAAGCCTCTGCTACGCATGTAGCGGTAATATCGTCATGCGTAGGACCTATCCCTCCGGTAGTGAAGAGATAATCGACTTTAGAGCGTAAATCATTAATTGCGTCGATGATCGCGTCCCTGTCATCAGGAATTATGCGGACCTCCCTGATGATTGTCCCTCGCTCTACAAGACGTTCGGCAATCCAGGAGGTATTCGCATCCTGGGTCCTGCCGGAAAGGATCTCGTTCCCGATGATAATGATCGCAGATGTATACAAATCAGGATTGGTTTTTTCAGGCATAACTATATCTACTCTAAAAAGCCAATTGAGGCTTTATTCGACCGGGTGAATAACCTATTACTAGATTGAACAGCTTTTACTTGCAAGCGGCAAACATCAATGAACGATTTGGCAATTAGTTACACCGACGAAGGCATCCCTCTGTATGGCCCTGAAGCTTTTGAGGGCATGCGCCACGCAGGCAAGCTCGCAGCTGAAGTGCTCGATATGATCACACCGCATGTCGTACCGGGAGCGGAAACGGGAATGCTGGACAAGATTTGCCATGAATACATACTTGCGCACAATGCCGTACCTGCACCTTTGAATTATCGCGGGTTTCCCAAGTCGACTTGTATTTCAATTAATCATGTGGTCTGCCACGGCATACCCGGAGAGAAAAAATTATCCGAAGGCGATATAGTCAATATTGATATTACCGTCATTCTGGACGGCTGGCACGGCGATACCAGCAGAATGTTTTTTGTTGGCGATAAAGTTCCGGTAAAAGCAAAACGTCTTGTTGATATTACGTATGACTCCATGATGGCTGGAATTAACACTGTTCGTCCTGGCGCCACGCTCGGAGATATAGGACACGCCATCCAGACTCTGGCCGAAAAGGCGCGTTATTCCGTGGTGCGGGATTTCTGCGGCCATGGTATAGGCCAGATTTTTCACTCTCCTCCT
>CAZJRT010000004.1:0-31019 GCA_964548445.1 uncultured Pseudobdellovibrionaceae bacterium | reverse complement strand
AGTGCCGGAAGCGCCTTTCATCAGGTTATCAATTGCTCCTTGCGCTATTACGTTTTTATCATTCCGACTAATCTCAAACTTCAGATCGGCAAAGTTAGATCCCGTAATGTTCGCTAATGCTACGTCGCCGCCTTCGCGAACGAAGGGGGCGCCATTATAAAAGGGTTTATTCAGGTTCGCTGCTTCTTTCAATTCGATAAATGCCGTTGCAAAGATCCCCCGAGTAAACGGTCCGGAAGTAGGTACGAAATCCAGCTTGTCTTCGCCGATCTGCGCCGCACGCGTAATTTCAGGAATATGCCGGTGAGCATTGATTGAATAGCTCTTCATATTGTGACTGCGCACAGGGTGGTGTCCGCCTTCCGCCGGAGTTCTTCCTAAACCTGAGGATCCGGTGACGGCGACTATTTTTGCCGCCTCAATATTTCCCCGGAAAGGATAAAGCAGTAGTTGGGCGAGCAGGGCGAAGCAGCCGGGATTGGCGATGTTTTCGGCGCTTTTGATTTCTTCCCGGTTGATCTCCGGTAAGCCATAGGTAAAGCGATCAATCAGTTCAGGGCAGGAATGAGCCTGTCCGTAATATTTCTCGTATGCTGATAAATCATTGAGGCGGAAATCTGCTGACATATCGATAATTCGCGTCTTGCCGATCAGATCAGGCACAATTGCCGCTGTGGTTTTATGAGGCAGGCAAAGGAAAACAATGTCGCTTTCTTTGGCGACTTTCTCATGTGAAGTATTGGTTACGTGATAGGGCAGGTGCGCCAGATGCGCAGCTACTTGCCCGAGTGGTGAATTTTCATGCTGGCGGGAAGTCAGATAGCCGATCTCGACTTTCGGATGCCCGATCAGCAGCCGCAGCAGCTCCAGTCCCGTATAGCCGGTTACGCCGACAACCGATGCTCTGAGTTTCCCATCCATCTTTCAATCACCAGATCCAGCCATTCATTGCTGGGGTTAAATGCGTTGTAAGTAATTAGCCCAGTAGCTTCCTGAACAAGTTCCTGTCCGATTTGGTTATCTGTGACAGGTCCGCTCATGATATCGAGCGGGATGCCAAGACTGGCGCAATCCTCTGCCAGTTTCATTGCCCCGACAGGGTCGCGGGCGCAGCCTACATGCAGACGAACGTTGCGCTGGATCTCAGGGTCGCTGATGATTGCCTTGACGCCATAGCGGCCCATCAGGCCATCACCGAACTCGATCATGATCGCATCGGGTTTTTGTTTGCTTAAGTGGTTAATTGCGCCGCGAGTAATGCGTTTGAGTAGTTCCTCATCAATGTTGGCGGTGGAGGTAATTCCTGCATCCACAAACGAAACAGCGGCATGCATGCCGTAATCCTGCATTTTGTAAAGATCACGCTGCAATCCGACGCCGGTAAGTTTGGCTCCGCAAAGTTTCATTCCTGTGCGGCTCAGGGTTTTGATGATTTCTGCTGCAACCGTGGTTTTGCCGGAATCCATGCTGGTACCGGTAGTAATAATAAGCGGCACATTGCTTTTGAGTTTTTCGTCGGGATTAAACAGTTTGGCTTGTGCGATATTAAGCGGCTTGCCTTTACGAGTGACTGCTCCAAGTACTTTGATGCGCAGCGGCTCTCCGACTTCTTGTTTATTGGCGCTGGTGCATTCTCCGGCCACGCCGCCAAGATTAAGCAAGTGAATGTTATCGCCAACCTGTAATGTTTTCGGCAGCCGGCCTACAAAGCCTTTAAGCGCCATGCGCTCTCCAAGGGCGACAGCGATAATATCCCCGCGCTTTAATTTCGACATTCTGCCGGTGGGAAGCTCAAGTTCATTATAAACTGATTTGTCGTCAAGAACTTCTGCAGCAAGAACGGCGCCCATTTCGGTTGGAGTCTCGCTGGAAATCTCTACATCGTTTTCAAGTTTGAGGTTCTTGGTAACTGAGCCGATTTTATCAATAGTAATGGTCTTCATTCGTCCGCACCGGAAAATTTTAAAAGGTTAAGCAATAGCCGGGCGAGCCAAAGGGCTACCGGCAGTTCAGGCGGGTCGTCGTCGCGGATTATTGCGGACTGTTAGCGTTTTCATGAAGTTATAAAGTGATAAATGAGGCTGGTTTGTCAATTGTTTCTTTTAGATATTTTATGTTCTCTGATATGTCATTCCGGCGAAAGCCGGAATCTATAGGGAATTGTCTTACTCACTATGGATCCCGTTTGTCAACGGGATGACGGTTATGGCCCGGACTAGAGCGGCAACGCCTTCTCAACCAGACGAACCCAGTATTCAATGCCAGCGGAAATAATACTGTCATTAAAATCATAACCGGCGTTGTGACACATTTTGCTGTGCGGACTGTCGGGATTGTCCGGTTCGCTCTGACCCAGAAAGATATAACAGCCGGGCAGAATCTTAAGTATGGAGCCGAAATCCTCGCCTCCCATACAGGGAGCAATGTCGGTTATGACGTTATCTTCGCCAAAAATCTCTGCGGCTACTTCTGCACAAAAGGCAGTTTGTTCCGGATCATTGACAGTGGCGTCGATTACCCGGCGGTATTGGTAATCAACGCTGGCGCCCACAGGTTCGGCGATACCAGTGGCAATCTGGCCGATACGCGCTTCCAGCATGTCACGGGTTTCTTCTTTAAAGGTGCGCACAGTGCCGGTAAGTCTGGCGACATCGGCAATAACATTGTCGGCCCCGGTGCCGCAGTTAAAATTGGTTACGCTGACAACAGCCGTATCTATCGGGTCGACATTACGGCTAACGAGAGTTTGCAGGGCTGTGACAATGTGCGTGGCGATTATCAGTGGATCGATTGTGACGTGAGGCAGGGCGGCATGACCGCCTTTGCCAGTGACTGTCATGTGAAAAGTGTCTGACGCGGCCATGAGCGGGCCGGGACGCATACCGATCTTTCCTTTGGGCAGGGAGGACCAGTTATGCAGGCCATAAACGGCGTCACACGGAAAGCGGTCAAACAGGCCTTCCTCGATCATAAGGTCAGCCCCACGTTCGCCTTCCTCGGCAGGCTGGAAGATGAAGTTAACCCTGCCATTGAAGTTGCGGTGTTTGCTTAAATATCGGACTGCGCCAAGTAGTATCGCTGTATGGCCGTCATGACCGCAGCCATGCATTTTGCCGGGGATTCTTGAGGCCCATGGCTGTCCGGAAGTCTCTGTGATGTCGAGTGCATCAATATCTGCGCGCAAACCAACAGCTCTGCCGCTATCTGTTGAATCGCCGTCGATGGTGGCGACTATGCCGGTTTTGGCAATGTTACGTTCAAACTGCACGCCCCATTCAGCCAGCTTTGAAGCTATAAGGTCGGCGGCAAACTCTTCCTCGTAGGCGGTTTGCGGGTTTTGGTGAAGCTGGCGGCGATATTCAGTGATTTCTTCGGATAGATCAAGAATGCTTTGGCGAATATTCATATTCTTCTCTTACAGGTTAGTTTTACGCGGGTCGAAGGCGTCTCTTACTGCCTCACCAATAAATGTAAGCAGGCTAAGCATAACAGCAAGAGACAGGAAAGCGGTGATCCCAAGCCACGGGGCGTTAAGATTATTCTTGCCCTGAAGCAGTAATTCCCCGAGGGAGGGACTTCCTGGCGGCAGGCCAAGGCCAAGGAAGTCGAGGCTGGTAAGCGCCGTGATCGAACCTGTAAGGATAAACGGCATCAGGGTAAGCGTTGCCACCATCGCGTTGGGCAGGACATGCCGCCACATGATTACAGGGTTGGAAACCCCAAGAGCGCTGGCGGCGCGGACATAGTCGAAATTTCGGGTGCGCAGAAACTCGGCGCGCACCACGTCCACGAGCGACACCCACGAAAATAGCAACAGTATAAGAAGTAGCGTCCAGAATCCCGGAATGAAAAAAGAAGAGAAAATAATCAGAAGGTAAAGAGAGGGCAGGGAAGTCCATACCTCAATAACCCGCTGCATGAACAGGTCCAGGCGTCCGCCGTAATACCCCTGAAACGCTCCGGCAGTAATGCCGATCACGGAGCTTACAAGAGTAAGCGCCAGGCCAAATAATACAGAAATTCTATATCCGTATATTACACGGGCGGCGACGTCGCGGCCCTGATCGTCAGTGCCGAGAATATTAGTGGGCGAGGGTGGCGCCGGGGCCGCCTGCTTCAGGTCGTAGTTAATAGTGTCATAGGAAAAGCGGATCGGAGGCCAGAGCATCCAGCCATCTTCTTCGATGAGTTCCTGTACGAACTGGTCGCGGTAATCGGCCTCGGTTTCAAAGTAACCGCCGAATTCAGTTTCGGGGTAGGAGACAAATACCGGGAAATAGAGATTGCCCTTAAAGCCAAGTAACAGCGGCTTGTCGTTGGCGATGAATTCGGCCATCAGGCAGAAAACAAACAGGAACAGGAAAAACCATAGGCTGTAAAAGCCACGTTTATTGGTGCGGAATTGTTTCAGGCGTCGGCGCGCTATCGGGGACATGGTCATGAGTTTCTCTCCGAAGGCGCACCTGTCATGCCCGCCTTGTGCGGGCATCCGGACTGCGTTAAAGCTTCGTCCGGCAGGCCGGATCCCCGCACGCGCTCCGCTTGGCGGGGATGACGATTCGAGAAGTAACTTTGCGTTCTTTGCGCTTTTGCGGTAAAAATTATCATACCTTCCTCGCCTCAAAGTCGATGCGCGGGTCGATATGCACATATACAAGGTCACGGATCAGCGTCATCACCAGGCCAATCAGCGTAAAGATATAGAGTGTCCCAAGCACTACCGGATAGTCACGGTCCATTACGCTCTCCCAGCCTAGCAGGCCCAGGCCGTCCAGCGAGAAAATCACCTCGATTAGCAGTGAGCCGGTAAAAAAGATCGAGATAAACGCTGCTGGAAATCCGGCAATAACGATCAGCATGGCGTTCCTGAAAATATGCCCGTAGAGCACCCGGCGCTCGCTCAGTCCTTTGGAGCGGGCAGTCAGGACGTATTGCTTGTTGATCTCATCCAGAAAGGAATTCTTGGTCAGCATGGTGAGTGAGGCAAAGCCGCTAATCACCATGGCCGCCACTGGCAGGGCCATGTGCCAGAAATAGTCCAGGGTGATCTTCCACCACGGCCAGTCCTGCCAGCCGTCAGAGATAATTCCGCGCAGAGGAAAGATGTTCCAGAACCTCTCTCCGGCGAACAGGATTATGAGCAGTATCGCGAACATGAAAGATGGTATCGCGTAGCCAATAAACACCGCCGCGCTTGTCCAGACATCGAATGGTTCGCCGTCCTTAACGGCTTTCTTAATGCCCAGCGGAATCGAGATCGAATAAATCAGCAGCGTTGACCAAAGGCCAAGTGATATGGATACCGGCATTTTCTCGAAAATCAGTTTGGTGACCTCGATATCGCGGTAATAACTTTCGCCCAGATCAAACCGCAGGTAATTCCATACAAGCTGGCCAAAGCGCACATGCGCCGGTTTGTCGAAGCCGTACATAGCTTCCAGTTCCGCAATAAATTCCGGATCCAGCCCTTGTGCGCCACGGTACTTTCCGGCCTCACCGGTGCTTGAGGCAGCGCCAAGGGCCATGTCAGCGCCACCTCCTCCGGCAAAACGGGAAGTCGCTTCGGATCCATGACCCTGCATACGGGCAATCATGCGTTCGACCGGGCCACCGGGAACGAATTGAATAATGACAAAGCTGATCAGTATCACGCCGAACAACGTTGGTATCATCAGTAAAAGGCGTCTGAAAATATAACTAGCCATGATTCAGGATAATAACGATCATCCTGAATATTCGCACCAGTTTTTATTTTCTTAAGGGCCACATTCTATTGTGCCATCCATCCTGATGCGTTTTATGCCGTTAGGGCAGGTGGTAGTTGTATCAATGGGAACAGATAAAGATTCGCAGACTATGCTGTTGTTTTCAATTACTTTGGCTGCTTCGCCATTGGGGCATTTGAGGCGATTACCCGCAAGCACTTCCGGAGGCATACAAAGTCCCGGAGTAAGAGGGTCGCAAATGCCACAGTCATCTGTACCATTACAAATATTTCCAACCGTATCGAAGTCTGCTGTGCTGCCTGGATCGGTATAAATTGTTTCTGCCCACAATTCTCCATTCACATGGAGCTTGTTGGTGGGGGAGGATGTTTGCACACCTACTTTGCCTATATTGGTGCTATAGATACTTTGATCATCATTTGGAGTGCGCTGCCAGATATCACGTGCAGACCACGCCTGAAAGAAAACATAGTCGTCAAAATAGCTATTGTTTTCGGCTGTGCTGTAGAGGCCGGCGACGAAGTCATTGCCGCCAGGGGTCATTTCATCACAGTTTCTAAGGTCAGCCTCCAGCATGCTCATGGGCGGGCTGGGCGGTAATGGATTTCCATCCGGATCAAGAGCAAGGCCCGTTGTACAGAATTCTACCGGGCTACCATTGATATCATAAGCTCCTTTGCCATTCATACCGTGAGAAATAAGTATATAATGTCCGATATCCGGTTCTGTCAGAACGTTTAGTCCGTTTTCATCTTCAATTGTCAAGACGCCGTTAAATGAAGAAAAGCTGGTTGAGGAGGCGCTTGATAAAGATTCGGTAACCACGTACTTGATTTTATGCTCCCATGCGTCAAGAGCACTTACATAGGGGATGTTGGTGAATGTGTTCGCTTCATTTAAGGTATTAATTGGCACTTCACCGATAAGTATGGTGTCCAGGTTTCCATCACCATCTGCATCTCTGTTACCTGTAATGCGGCAAATGCCCTGATCGCATGACCCGGCAGACGGATTGATAGATCCCATATCATATTCATAACCGTAGTCGTTATGCCCGTAAGGCAGGGTTATCGGTGCAGGCCGGGGATAAAAGCCGTGAGCGTTTCTGTATTCGATAATGGCATCGTTAATTATTGCGAGGCTGTCGATGGTCCTGTCCATATTCTGACGCTTGGCATAACTGTCATACATCGTCATGGCACCGGTCATTAACAGCCCTGTGCAAATTATAAGGATAGACAATTCGATCAGGGTAAAGCCCCGTTCCTGCATCAATGTTAGCGTATTTTTTCTCATCATCATTTACATACACAGTCGCTGTAATTTGTGTAGACGCCACTGCCGTTTGCATCATAGCAAGGACCTTCAGGCGTGCCGCAGGCACATGGAGAACCTCTCAGCGCTCCCGTTCTTGAAGTTTGTCCGAAAGTCGGAACGCCAGTATTTTCCCATGAACAGGTAACTAAAGGCGCTGGTTTACAGACACGAGAAATTTCATACCAGTTGCTCCATGTCTGGGCAGGGCAGGTGAAGTCCCGCTGCATCACAATGACGCCGATCTGATTGCCAGGACACCGAGTATCATCATATTCCGTTTTTTCTAAACAATGGCAGTCTTCGGTTTCGCTGATCAGTGTCCATTCTCCGGTTGTACAGTTCAGCTTGTATTTTCTGGTTACTGAACCTGTCAAACCATCAGGGCAGTCATCGACGACGGTCTTCTCTTCCGGCACGCAAGAACAATCCGTTCTGCTCGTGTCTTCCTGCCATCCTTCCCAGTGGCCTGATGTTGGCGAGTCGCAAACCCAGTTATTATACATGTACCTGCCGGCACCTGAAAGCGGCGGAGGGCATTCCCAGCGATCTATTTTCTGATCAGGGACGCATTCGCAATCAGTAACGTCGATTTAAACCCAGTTGGTCCATGTGCCTGCGTCGCAATCCATTTCCCTGCTTATAAGCCTTTGACCAGTAAAACCGGGGGCGCATGCGATCCAGTTTTCTTCTATCTGACCCGGGATGCATACGCAAAGACCGCCGGAATCATTTAATGTCCATGAATTCTGATTACAGTAATACTTCTCCCATGCGGAATATCCCGCTGATATTGTTCTTTTTCCGCCCTGGGCTATGGAGGCCAGAGTTTTATCTTCACCGCATAGATTGACGATTTCCGAAGTGCAACCAGTCTGGGTGGCAGATTGACAAATTGGTTCCAGTGCAGCCCCATTTTGGCTAATGCCTGTTAGAACCTCTCCGGTCGGACAGGTAAGATCAACGTCGGGAAGATCTTCACAAACCGGTTTTCCTTCCACTATTGCGACCATATAATCACCCGTCCCATCCGGGTCATCATCAGGACATTTCATTCCGGATTCAGGGTCCGGATCGTCGCTGTCACCGGCGATTTTTTTAACAGGAAAACAATACCCGTCATTATCACAAATCTGACCTGCATAAAGAGAGTCGTATGCACGAAGCGATCCGCCAACGAGCATGGCCGCGCTCGTCAGCGATGGGTCTGCGCCAACTCCTACACCGTGCGAGACCAGTACGTCTTCCTCATTGCCCGAGATATCAGAATATCTCCATAAAGGCATGTCGCCGCGTGTATAGTAGGCTACCCGGTCATCATATGTGCCGGATCCTGTATTGTCGTTCCGAACAGCCATCGCAAGATAGGTGGCGTTACCTTGTGTATCGCAGTTTTCATTTTCCACCTGACCGGTTGAACCGGCTGGAGCACCACCTCCACCACCGCCGCCTCCGCCGCCGCCAACAACCAGAGGTGTCGGGCAGTTGGCTACTTCTTCACCGGCACGGCTATAGGCGCCGAGTCCATTCTCACCTGCACTGAATACGACGAAATGGGCTGAGTGTTCCGGTTCTATGGCTGAAAGATCCAGAGGGTCTTTTTCTGCCAGGATAGATATTCCGCCGTTACGGGCATCAAATTCTTCTGCTACCGTCAGAGGTTCTGTGACGGCATAATAGATTCTGTTGCCATATCCGTCATACGCTGAATCTTCTGGCAGGTTAAGTATCCGGAATGGCACGGCGCCTCTGATAACCCTTGGCGTCACGTTTACGGGTGGATTCCCGACATCATAACTTCTGTTACTTTGTTCAATTAAAACTCCGTTTGTTAAAGTCCCGATATTGCTTGCTGAATATGCGGTGGCGGCTGAGCACTCGGTACCTTCGTGGCCATAAAGAAGATCATCCTGGTTCATCTCCAGCGAAGCAGGGCAGGGATATCGACCGAACATGGTCCTGTATCCGCCCAGCGCATTAACTACCGTACTGATATTGGCTTCTGTCTCTGCGAGCGCCTGTTGTCTTTGCTGGACCTTGAACCAGTTGCCGGCTCCGGCCAGAGCAAGGCCGGCAATGATGATAACTATTGCCAGTTCGATTAGTGTATAACCTTTAATATTCAATTTTATATCATATGTTTTCATGGCTCACTCGCATACTGGATTGCCTGAGGAATCAAAGTGGGTAATTATCTCTCCGGGAGAACAGGTAACAGGATTAATAACCACCGGGGTGTAGCATTTCTGGTTGCCATTCACGATGCCGCTCAGTAGTCCACTGGCGCAGTCAATGTAACCATGATGCTCGCTGCCTTCCGGGTCATCGGGGTCTGTGGTGCTGGGGTTTCTGCCGGCAATTATTCTTGCATCAAAACAATTGGTTCCACTCTGGTCGCAGAAGGATTGTGCCCGCGCCCTGGAAGCTCCTATATTTCCCGCAACATCCATTTTTATATCGGTTTCGGGAGTACCATCGTTATCAATATCTATTTCAGATGGTCGATCAGTTCCAACTCCAATCCTTCCTTCATTGGTGTTCCAGATGAAATCAGAATTCGGTGCAGTATAGGTCCAGAAGCCAACCGGCACGCGGTTAATTATCATGTGAAAATCATCGGAAAGGCCATCGCCGTAAACGTCATCGCCGTCGCAATTTTCTTCATCGGGAGATCCTTCACATCCTTCAATTCGCTCGCCGCTTATTGTATAGGCGCCTATGCCGTTACGACCTGCAGAAACCAGGACCACATGCGGAAAGTTTTCGCCGGATCTGACGACTGCATTACCATTGCTGTCGACCAGACTGATGGCTGCGGCTTTTTGATCAAATGGTATAGTCACATCAACCAGATCTTTGGAGACTGCATAAATGATTTTCCTGTTCCACGCGTCGACTGACTTCGTTGCGGGGATCAGCAGGTTTTTAAACGGTACGGCCCCCGTTATCACTTGTTTGACTGTATCTCCCAGTGGAGGATCGTTTGGTACTGTTTCGTCTGAATCCAGCATATCTGCCAGCCCGTCCCAGTGGCATATGCCGTCAGAGCTGCATTGGTTTGCGGGAGGCAAATCAGTTGTCGTGATGTCTATTGACTCGCCATAATCGTTATCATCGAAATTAAGCGTTAATTTGGCAGGAGGAGGATAATAGCCGTGTTGTTGGTAATAGTTGCCCAAAGCGCTTTTGATAGTCATCAGGTTGGCGTTTGTAATTTCAACCTCATTCTGGCGGATATCAAGAGAATAGTTGTACAGCAAAGGCCCGAGCATCAGCCCGACGATTATCAAGGCTATACAAGCCTCTATAAGAGAGAATCCTCTTTCCCGCATTATTTACTCCAGCAGTGATCTAATTAGATATCCCACTTTCAGGGTATCACTAAAAGATTAATAAAATTCAAAATAAATTCAGGATAATCCGGGGTTTTCAAATTTGCGTTTACGGCGATTTAAAAGGTACCGCCGTTCCAGCCCCAGTTTGAAGGGGAGAATTCAGTAAAGTTAAGATATATCCTGTCTTTAGGGACTTCCAGATGATTGGAGAGCAGGAAGCTGACTTCACTTGATATGCCTTTGTTGACTGAAGCTGGCAACCCGCCTATTGAGCGAACATCAATAAAGGCCGCCGGGCTAACGGCTCCGCCCATCATGATGTCGGATTTTGAAATAGTGGCCATGCAGTAGGTTTCGGGTTTACCGATCTGGCGGGAGATTATTTCGGATATGGCTTTAAGAAGGGCCTCTTTTTCGGTGCCTTCCTTGATGTCTTCGGTAACCTGTATTGTGATCAAAGGCATGATTTGGGAGCTTTCGTTTAAGGTTTTAAATTCCAGATCTGCGGTTGCCATCCTGTGTTTTCATCGTGTGTGAACATGCAGATGGCCCCGGTTGAGATCTTCAGTTTATATGTAGCCAGAAAGTTTTCAAAGTCCCTCTCGGGTAAAATATTCGGGGCAAAGCGGGCAATGCCATTAGATGTTACTACCAGCACAGTTTTACCTTTGTGACTTTTAAGGATTTCATCTGCAAAATCATGCCAGTCGTTTACGATTTTATCAGGGTTAACCAGCCATCCTGGCGGAACTTTGGCGCTGTCGTTCCAGTCAAAGATTGCCTGTTTTCCAATTCGGGAGATCACTTCTTCTTCGGTTTTGTTTTCGTCGGGGCCGTAGTCGATTTCGTCAAATATATCAAGCGGCTGTATCTCGCTGCTAATCCCCGCTTCCAGCGCGGCGAT
This sequence comes from uncultured Pseudobdellovibrionaceae bacterium, assembly GCA_964548445.1. Classification (GTDB taxonomy): domain Bacteria; phylum Pseudomonadota; class Alphaproteobacteria; order Micavibrionales; family Micavibrionaceae; genus RZZS01. The sequence continues at coordinate 19,740 of CAZJRT010000004.1, read as the reverse complement.
TTCCGCAGTTTCCTTTGTGCGTACCAATCTTGAGCAATAAACAACATCCGGTAACAGGTTGTTGCGTCTTAAATATCTGCCAATTTCCACAGCCTGCCGGCGACCTGATTGTACAAGGGGCAGATCCGTTCTGGCTCCTACTCTGCGTGGGGTTTCACTGCGGGTGAACGTATTCCCGTGCCTAACTATTATTAGTCTTGTCATTTAGAGATACTCGAACTTTTAAGGAACTTCTTATTTTTTAACCCTGTTTGTTAAGTAATAGTGTCTTATGTCATTAAAAACAAACAAATAGTAGGGGAAACATGAAATATATAGAATTAAATGACACGCGCATTCCAGCCCTCGGATATGGTACATGGCAACTGACAGGGGAAGAATGCCGGACTGGAGTATCAGAGGCAATTGAATATGGCTACAGGCATATCGATACAGCTCAGGCTTATGAGAATGAAAAGGAAGTAGGCGCTGGAATTGAACAATCGAGCGTTCCTCGCCATGAGATTTTTCTGACGACGAAAGTCTGGATGACTAATGTATCCAAAAGCAATATGGATGCATCAATAGCAGAAAGCCTTGGTAGGCTGAAAACTGATTATGTGGATTTGCTATTGATACACTGGCCGGTAGATGACGTTCCTCTTGAAGAACAGATTGAGGCTCTGGTAGAGCTGAAGCGCTCGGGTAAAGCCAGAAATATAGGAGTTAGTAATTTCCCGGTGGCTCTTATGGAGAAAGCTTATGAGCTGTCCGGCGGCGAAATTGTCAACAATCAGGTTGAATACCATCCATTTCTGTCTCAGGAACCTGTTCTGGATTTCGTCCGTTTGCATGATATGTTCCTGACAGCTTACAGCCCGCTGGCGCGTGGTGAGACAATTGATAGTGATGTCCTTAGCGAAATTGCTGAGAAATACGATAAAGACCCCACTCAGGTTTCCTTGCGCTGGTTGCTGGATCAGGACAGAGTTGCAGCAATTCCGAAAGCAGCGAAAACTGAACATATGAAGTCTAACTTTGATATTTTCGATTTTGATCTGGAAGAAAATGATCGCGCTCGCATAGACGAATTGCGCCAGCAGCAAAAACGTTTGATCAACCCTTCATGGGCACCAAGGTGGGACAATGCCAAAAAAGACGCAGCGTAAAAGTAGTGTTATGCAGTTACACAATTCTCCAGCAGCATGGCTGATGCGGGTTAAAGCAGGTTATCGCAACTTGCAATAAGCTGTTCGGCCCTTTGCAGATCTTCGGGAGAATCTATGCCGGTATGGGTTAAGCCATTAGGTAATTCTACTGGCACAGCCTGGATCCTGATGCCGCTTTCCAGCATCCGCAACTGTTCGAGGCCCTCAAGTTGCTCGTAGTGGCTTTGTGGAATATCACAGAAACGCTCCAGAATATCGGTGCGATAGCCATACAGGCCGAAATGTTTCCAGACAGGGCTATACTCTGTCTGTTCCCGCATTTTTTCTTCTTTGCGAATTGCCGGAATAATATTTTTAGAGAACCAGATAGCCTGATGCTGAGGGTTAAGGATTGCTGTAGTGCCGCTAAAAGGTGTGATTTTCTTTGATTCTCGCAGAGCATCAAGCTCCTGCCAGGAAAGTCTGTGGACTGGCGTGACCACTTCCAGCTTTGGGTTGGCGATGAATGTATCGATAACCGCTTGCAAAACAGATGGTGGAGTGAGCGGAGCGTCGCCTTGCAGGTTAATCACAAAATCAGGCCATTCCGGCATTTGTCGCAAAGCGCTTAGTGCCCGATCAGAACCGGTGGGGCAAGATGCCGGAGTAATAATGCTATCTACACCAATAATCTTGCAATGCTCAGCTATACGCTCATCCTCTGTCGTGACGGCATAGACGATATTTGCTGAAGAAGCTGCGACTTTCCTTGCGATTGAGACAACCCGTTCAAGCATGGTTTGTCCGGCGATTTTCGCCAGAGGCTTGCCGGGGAAGCGAGTAGAAGCATAACGGGCCGGTATGATGATAGCTGCTTTCATTCGCTTAAGATGCAGCTCCTGAATACAAAAAGCAAGTTTGACAATTTGTTGGCGCACCCCTAAGTCTTCATGGTTGATGGTTTATTTATCCGGGAAAATCAAAATATGAAAAAGCTGCGGATCTTGGGACAGACAAGCCTGCAAAAACATCATCTCGAAGAGTTAGGTAAGTTCAGTGAACTGGAGCTATTTCAGGATAATGCTGGCAAGGACTATGATGAAACCATACGCAGAACGGGTGACGCTGAAATAATCATTATTAATTCATTTACTCACGTTAACCGCTATGTTCTTGATAATACTCCAAATCTAAAAGAGATTATCACAGCATGTGCAGGAACTAATCATATCGACCTTGAGGCTTGCAGAGATAAAGGGATTCCGGTGCGCTCATATAGCGGGTACTGTGCCCGGACGCTCGCAGAGAAAAGCTTTGCACTTATTCTTATGAGCATGAACAAGATGTTGCCTGCCATTCTGGATACCAAGGCAGGTAACTGGAACTATGCGGGTTTTCAAGGACGTGAGCTGGCTGGTAAAAAACTCGGGATTTTCGGAATGGGCTCTACCGGGCAGGTGCTGAAAGGATTTGCCGAGGCTTTTGGAATGGGAGTAAGTGGCACCAACTCTAAAACTCCAATGGCTGAATCAGAAGAGATTTTGGCGGGGTCTGATGTTATTTCGCTGCACATGCCTCTAGACGAGCAGACGAAGCATTTTCTGAATGCTGACAGGCTGGCGATGCTGAAGAAAGACGTTGTTATAGTAAATGCAGGTCGCGGAGCTTTGATCGATGAACAAGCATTGATTGGATATTTACGTGATAATCCGGCGGCGACAGCTGCGCTTGACGTACTGGAGCAGGAACCGCCAGAGCCGGACAATCCGCTATTACACATACCGAATGCTATCGTGCTTCCTCATATCGGCTGGCTTTCCGAACAATCCTCGGAAGTTCTGGCTAACAGCGTCTTCAAAGATGCCATGACAGTTATTAAGGCCTGATCATTCCTCAATCCACCATGTCTCTGTTATTGCCGGACTCATAGGTGAGAGAGTGGATGGTTTTTGAAGTTTATTCCACCAGGCCAGGCGCCAGTGATTTATATGCCATTGCGGTATCACGTAATGCTCTGCCAGCAGCACGCGGTCCAGAGCCCTTGTTCTGTATACCAGTTCTTCCCGGCTGGGGGCGGTAATCACCAGTTCGACAAGCTCGTCAATTACTGCATCCCTGATGCCGATATAGTTGCGGGAGCCTTGAAGGTCAGCTTTGTCAGAGGCCCAGAAATCGCGTTGCTCGTTGCCGGGTGAGGATGATTGCGGGATTACCCCAATAGTCATATCAAAATCAAAGTCATTTACCCGGTTCTGGTATTGCGCGGCATCAACCACACGGAAATTGGCATGCACGCCTATCTTTTCAAGATTTTGGATGAAAGGCATGACCCAGCGTTCAAACTGGGGATTGCTGTCAACAATTTCAAATTCAAGCTTCACCCCGTCTTTCTGGCGGACACCGTCAGGTCCTGTTTTCCATCCGGCTTTCTCCAGTATCTGTACTGCCTGACGCAGGTTCTGGCGATTATTACCTGAAGCATCTGTTTCAGGTGGTTCATAGTTATCTTCAAAAACTTCTGCCGACAGGCGAGGGCGGAAAGGTTCGAGGATTTCCAGTACCCGGCCTGATGGAGGGCCTTTTTTAGAAGCGAGATCCGAGTTTTCGAAGTAGCTGTCAGTGCGGGTGTATTCGCCATAAGCGAATTTTTCGTTGGACCATTCAAAGTCAAAAGCATAATCAAGAGCCTCTCGGACAGTCCGGTCCTGAAATACAGGGCGTCTGATGTTATAAAGAAATCCTTGCATCCCTGTCGGTTGGTTATGGGGGATGTTTTCTTTAATTACCCGACCATCTTTAACGGGAGCAGTGTCATAAGCTGTGGCCCAGAGCTTTGCAATGTTTTCCTGACGAGAATCATATTCGCCAGCGAAAAATGCTTCTAACGCTACGTTGGCATCACGGTAATAATCATAGACGATACGATCGAAATTAAAGCGGCCACGGTTGATTGGAAGATCTTTGCCCCACCAGTCCTTGACTCTCACCCATTCTATGCTTTTACCCGGAGACAAACTGCCGATCTTATAAGGGCCGCTTCCCAAAGGAGGTTCCAGCGTTGTTGCAGAAATATCGCGCCCCTCTTCTGTCCAGTAATGCTTTGGCAGTACCGGTATCTGGCTCAGGATCATCGGAAGTTCGGCATTGCCTTCATGTGTGAAAGTAAACACTATTTTTTGTGGGGTCTCGACAATGACTTCCTCTACATCGGCATAATAAGCTTTAAAAAACGGACTGCCATGCTCCATAAGCGTATGAAAAGTCCATTTAACATCTCTGGCTGTTATTGGCCTGCCATCATGCCACCTGGCTTCCTGGCGTATATTAAATGCAACCCAGCTATTGTCTTCCGGGATTTCAATTGTTTCAGCGATAATGCCATACTGAGAAAAGGGTTCGTCATAAGTCTGTGTCATCAGTGGCTCATAAATCAGGTTTTGGCCGAGATAAGTGAAGCCAGCTGCCGGAGATCCTTTAACTATGAAGGGGTTAAGGCTGTCGAATGAGCCAATAACATGTGAATGATAAGTGCCGCCCTTTGGGGCATCCGGATTAACGTATTCAAGATGCTGAAAGTCCGGGCCGTATTTTACTTCCCCATGCATTGCGATCCCGTGTTCAGGCTGCGCTTCATGTGTTTTCTGGTGGTATGTTGCTGCTTCCTGCGCCATGGTCGGGGCAGGGGCCATGAACAGCAGGGCAAAAGCAATAATAAAGCGCATGCAGATATCTCCGTTTAAGTTATCAAGGTTATGTTGATCTGAATTTATATCAATAAACGATAATCGCAGGAAGCCGAGTAATTACCACTTGAAACCAGCCATTGTGTAAGTTGGTTTATATTCGCGGCTTTCGATCAGTTCGTTTACTTTTTTATGATCAGGATTGTTGTTTTGATCAAGCACTTCTTCGCGGTGCAGTCCGGTTAAATTGAGAACACTATCAATGCCAAAATCACTAGCTCCGTGGATGTCGGTATTCAGGGAATCACCAACAGCGACTATTCTTTTCTTGTCAGGTCTGCCCATTAACTCATGAAGATATTCGTAGACAAGAGAATAGGGTTTGCCCACCCAGTGTACTTTCCCTCCCAGCTCTTCATAACGTTTGGCGACCGAGCCGGGGCAAAGCTGGAGTTCTTCACCATGATGGACTTTCTGATCAGGATTCGCGCAAATCATAGGCAGATCAATCTTGGCAGCTTTGATCAATTCTTCTTCATAAAAATGAATTTCATTACGATTATCCGTATCGAGAAAAGCAGCAATAATGAAACCTGCATCTACAATGTTTTTCGTTTGCAGCAGCGAGAGATTGTCGAGTGTGGTGCCGTGTGATTCAGGCCAGAGATCGTAATATTTGCTGGTTTTATAATCATCAAAGATACTGCTCTTTTGCCGGAAAAGCATATTGACAGTTTCCCCCGAGGTCAGGAGAAGAGAGTACATGTCCTTGCTAATACCCATGACATTAAGAGCTTCCGCTGCCTGAGATGCGCGGCTAGGGGAATTAGAGAGCAGACAAATATGTTTGCCCTGACGCTTAAGGCGAATAAAGCAATCAGTGACGCCATCAAAAGGGCGAAAACCGTTATGAACTACTCCCCATAAATCGAGAATAAAGTAATCATATTCATGCGCTATTTCTCTTACGCCCTGGAGAAAGGATATAGGTTTCTTTTTCTTTGCGGGTTTTGTTGTCATTAAGCTTTCTTCTCGTATATGCGCTGAAATAGTCAGGCTTGCCCAGATGGTAGCCTTGACCATAGTCGAGCTCATGGTCAAGGAGCTCTCGAAGGTCTTTGTTACTTTCGATCTTCTCGGCGATTATTTCGATCCCGGCATTTTCCAGTTCCTTTTTCAGGCGTCTTATATGCTGGAGTCCTTCTTCGCTGCCAGCTTCATTAACCAGCCAACCGGCGTCTACTTTCAGGAAACTTATGTTGTTTTTGCGCAGTTCTTCAGGATCAATTTCCTGACCTTTCAAATGATCCATGGAAAAGCGGCAGTCAAGCTTTGAAAGTCCTTTGAGAACGGCTTTCATAGAATCATCCAGTTTTCGGAAATCTTCCTCTCCCATTTCGAATACCAGACGTTTGGCCAGAGGGCGATGGTGAGCAACAAATGCGAGCAGACTTACTATGATGCTGGATGATTTCAGTGTGCCGGGCCCAATGTTCAGGAAATAACCGGTTTCTACTTCTTCTGCCTTGGAATCACGTAAATGCTGCAGGCATTTGAGCAGAATAATTTTATCAATTGTCGTTACCAGATTGTCCTGATGCGCCATGCGCATGTAACGATTTGCTGGTACATAAGCACCAGCGCGCGCACGGATCCGGCCAAACAGCTCATAGTATCTGACCTTTCTCCCCGGGAGACTGACAACAGGCTGGGCAAACAGATCCATTTGATCGTGCTTCAGAGCATGATGCAGTAATTCAAGAATAACTGTATCGCTGAAATCATCAGTTTCGGAAAAAGTTGTACCAGCTGTTCCTGACTTTGGTGGCCGGGTTTCAGGGGCGGGTGTAGAGGTCAACTTCATAATCTGCCTTTCATAAGTTTGGCGGTTCTGCCTTTGACGCGATTTCTCCAGTTTAGTGATTTCGGTGGCTATCGTTTCCAATGTCTGGCGTTCGTGAACGGCTTCATTATCGTCATCTTTTATTTTAGATTTAATCGCAAAAGCTGCCATCGATAAACTTGATTTTAAATCAGAAATCCCATTGCGATTACGTGCAATATCGCAGGCAAGCCGTTCCTGCTCGCGGGCAAGATTCTGGATTTTTACACTGATTGTTTCTGCCCATTTTTTAAAGTGGTTGCATAAAACAATACCACAAAGAGAAATAACAGCCATCAACATAAAGAGCAAAGCAGATGCTGCGTCGGCCGCCATTAATATCAGGACAGTGCCAGCTACCACAGAAAGCGCAGTGCTGATCGTAAGAAAATAACTGTTCTTGTATAGCCTGTTTCTAAACATCACTTTTGTATTTTAAGGGATGTTTTGGAAAAAAGCAGCAGGCGAATTCAAGAAGTTTGATGGCCAGTAAAGCTACATAGATTACCGTTAGTCTTTAAACGCATAGCAGCCTTGATATTAAGTAAATTGACATGCCACTGAGCCCGGTTTAGGAAATCGCTAAATAATGGTGAAAGTTACTATCTGAAAATGAAGTTTTTATCGAAACAGATTTTTTAATATGAAACCAAAAAGAATATATAAGCGCACGTTACCCCGTTCGCAGTCTCTTAAAAAAATCTTCGCAGCAAGCTCTCTGGCTGTACTGGTTTCCTTAAACCATTCCGAGCCGGAGTTGCCTCATCGCAAACGTCATCAGAAACAGCATGATCGTACCTATTACGCTCAGCCGCATATGTAGTATTTGTAGTATTTATAGCGGCTCAGACGGCATCCTGGCCAACAGCATCAGAGATGTTTGTAAAACCATCCTGTTTTAGGCAATGAGCCAGTTCCTTACAGATCAGGCTGGCAATATAAGGGCCACGATAAATCATGGATGAATATACCTGTATCAGTGAAGCTCCGGCGCGGATCTTTTCGTATGCATCCTTTCCGGTAAACACGCCACCAACACCAATTATTGGAACTTTCTTTTCTGTAAGAAGATACATGCCCTTGATTGTCAGGGTAGAGGCATTACGTACAGGCCTGCCACTCAAGCCGCCGGACTGGGCTGTATATTCTTCTGGCAGTTGATCGGGACGTTTCTGTGAAGAATTTGCAATGATCATTCCGTCTATGCCGGCTTCGAGGATACAAAAAGCTGCTTCATTCATTTGCCTTTCATTGAGATCAGGAGATAATTTAACCAGCAATGGAGGAGGCATTGAGCCACAGCTTTTGTTTCTTTCGGCTATCACTGCCTCCAGCAGAGGAAGAAGCTTTTCTTTTCTTTGCAGCGAAAGCAGGCCTGCGGTATTCGGCGAAGAAATATTCACCACCAGATAATCTGCCAGTGGACCCAGCATGCGCATCAACAGGCAGTAGTCCTTAAGCGGATCTTTCTGGTTTTTATTCATGCCCATATTGATACCGATGAGGCCGGTGGGACGAGGTTTTCTCGATAGGGCGGCTTCCATATTCATCTTTAAAGCATTCATGCCATTGTTCGGAAAGCCTAGCCGGTTAATCATTGACATGGTTTCTTTGTGGCGGAATAGTCGCGGCTTTGGATTTCCTTCCTGGGCTTTAGGCGTCACGGTCCCTGTCTCTACAAAACCGAAACCAAGATCCAGCAAGGGAGCGACAGCTTCGGCATTCCTGTCAAACCCTGCGGCGAGTCCAACAGGATTTGGAAACTTACGATCCCATAATGTAACTTCAAGGGTATGGTCTTCCGGTTTTTCCCCTTTGGGCAGAAGTCCGTTGGCCAGCGCCGATAATGTAAGATTATGCAAGGTTTCCGGAGCAAGTAGAAACAGAGCCGGGCGAATTAGCGAATATACTCTGCTAAGCATTTAATACCTGTTTGATTAAGTGAGCCGGTTCATTAAGGCTAAAAAAAACAGATTGTAGCCAAATATGGAAGCCTGTTTTTAATATTGTATGACTTTTGAACTCAAGCGGCCTGCGCTTTGTTCCTCACATATGTGCAATTTCCGGTTTGAAAGGAGCATTAAAAAAATAGAAAGTTGACACCATTATTTCTCCTTGTCATCCAATCGAAAGCTTCGCACAATGAACAGACAGGTTTTCAGGAGAAGAATGAATGAACGAACAAGGCGTCAGTGAAAGCAGGTTCTTTATGTGGCGGGCTATAGTAGCTATGGCTCATGCCGATAAGGTTATTGAGCCTGAAGAAAAGGAGATGATAGAGAACTATCTTTCACGAGTCCCCTTTTCTGATAAGCAGCGTCAGGTACTTTTAGGCGACATCGAAAAACAACGTGATGTCGCGCAAATGTTTGAATTTGTAACCGAGCCGGAAGATCAGGGAGATTTCTTCCAGTTTGCCCGAATGATGGTTTGGAGTGATGGGGATTTTGATGCTCAAGAAAAGAAGATCCTGGAACATCTCGAAAAAAATCAGATGAAATCTTTAAATCATGCCCGGTTAGAAGAATTAGTACGATTAAGTCGTCAGGATTCCAAGCTCAGGCGCTTGCGCGAAGATGAAGCCTTTGAAGATGAAGCCAGGAACAAGTTGAGTCTAGGGGCCATTCTTGGCAAGTTTCTTTAGTCAGCTTCAAAAACAGACCTATATCAGGAAGGAATTATTATGAACAAAACAGTTAATGAGAGCCGTTTTTATATGTGGCGTGCGATTTTCGCAATGGCTCATGCCGATGGAATAGTTACTGCTGAAGAATCGGATTTTTTGAATGAATATTTATCAAATGTATCCTTCTCTGAAGAACAATTGAATATCCTCAAGGAGGATTTAAAGAACCCACAGGATACTAGTGATATGTTTTCGAAAATTACTGAGCAGTCAGATCGCGCCCAGTTTTTCTATTTTGCTCTTATGCTCGCGTGGTCCGATGGTGACTTTGATGAACAGGAAAAAGTAATCCTCGATAACTTAAGACTTTCACATATAGCCAATCTTAATCTTGAACAGATATCAAAAAGCGTTCGTGAATCCGCCGGGCTTGTAGCTGCAGATTTGAATCAAAAAGGTGTCTCCATGAACTTTTGGGAAAATATTCGCAAGTTTTATCAGAAGGAAGAAAAAGAATAAGCGACTTTTCTATCTACGGAAAAACACGAATTCCCTCGACGGAAACCAGCTTGTAAACAGGCGGTTGCTTTGCAGGGTCTGATGGATAACGATGGCCGTTAAACTGGAGGGCCACATTCTTAGTTTTTGACCATCTGCCATCTACCCGCACCATAATATCTTTCCAGCCATTGGTAGTGTTTTTACTTACGATCAGGGGAGGGCGTATTGGTTGAACCTCTGAGATGTTTTCAAAACTTTCAAGTCCTGCTTTCATGACAAAAAGAGTGCATCCATGTTGGCCGCACCAGCGGCTATATGGCGCTTTCATGTAAACCAGAGCATCTCTGTTTCCATCTCCATCAAGATCAATTCTCGTATAGTCAAATCGTGAATGGGCAGGTCCTTTAATATTGTTCACCAGTCTTTGAACTGAGTCGGAAAGAATCGAATCATCAAGATCTCTCGTTTCTTCGTATGGGAAAGGCCGTAGCGGCTCAACGGGATCAGGAGAAAATATGCACGTTTCTTCCGGAACAGAGCTGCAACCGGCAAGCAATATAGATGCTGCGGTGATTATGGCAGAAATGAAGGGTATTTTCTTGTCCGGAGCAGGCACAGTATTTCTCCTTTATCTGAGAAATATACTTTACCTTGAAACAGGTTAGCGCCGAAGACCAACGCAAAACTTTAAACAACTAAGTCACAGAAAAAAATAAATATGGAATCTAGTGAGTCAGGTAATGAGCAATAATTTCATACGTTGAGATCAGAATAAAAATCATTATGAGAAAAACGATATACCACCCCGCACGTTGTGAGCGACGGTATTGAAGTATGCCATTCATAGTGTCTGCGGTCTGATAGATAAGTTCGAGCTTATCCCTGAGGGCTGTGTGGCGTTCGGTGAGTTCGTATTCATCTTCGAGGCGGTGGAACAGACGTTCAAGTTTCGGGCGCTCCCATAAAACTTCCGGTTTTTCCTCAATCTCAACCTGTCCAACCATTGTGCGCTGCACAGATAAAGTCATGCCTATGTGTCTTAAAAGGTCACGGCTTACCCGGCCACTGGCAATACCTTCCTGCATTTTGCAGGCAACGGGCTCAATCTTGTCAAAGGTTTCAGAAATCTTTTTTTCGTAATATGAAAGAATGGCGCTTTTAGCCAGGACATCGGCTATTATCTGAATGCGATCAAGATCCCATTCTTTTATTCTTATATATTCAGGCATTACCGTTTCGGTTTTGTCTGGACTAACTACAGCCGTGCCTGATTCGCTATCAATTTCATCTTCAGCAAAGGGGCTCATGATGAACGGTGTACAATCCTTGATAAATTTTTGTTCTTCTTCTTCGTTCAATCCGAACAGCACGACAACTCCGTAACGAAAGAGCACGGCATATCCATCTTGACCAGCGCGGATAACGTAGGGAGAGACGGTCAGGCGTTGGGTTTCCGCTAAAGATTTAAGGTCAAGACGTCTGCCCAGAAACCAGGCATGGATATCTATTTCGCTTCTATCGGAAAAAAATACCGTATTATCGAGCACTGTTATATTCCTATAAGGGGTTCCAAGAGTATAAGCACGATTTCGACGATGATCAGAATTACGATATACCATTCAACCGCAAGCGCCCGTTTGTCTTGCAACAGGCCATTCATGGTTTCTGCCGTGCGATGAATCAGCTCAAGTTTATGCCTTAGCGCAGTATATCTTTCCTTGATTTCATATTCATCTGCCATTCGCAGGAATAGTTTCTCCAGTTCCGGATTGTCCCAGACAATATCAGGTTTTTCATCAACGCCCACATGACCTGCCATCTTGCGCTGGATGGATAGAGTCGTGCCTATATGTCGCAGGATATGCCGACTGCTTTTGCCTTTAACTATTCCAGCCTGCATATCTGATGCTATCGGGTCAATTTTATCAAAGGTTTCGGAAATCCGGGTTTCGTAATATGAAAGAACTGCGCTCTTTGCCAGAACTTCAGCGATCAACAGGATTCTCTCATGATCCCATGCCTTTACCCGGATATAGTTTAGGTCGATGCCCTCGCTTTTGCTTTCATCTACGACAGCTTCTGTGCTCTCCATCTCAATGCGTTCAAAGGGATCGATGATGTAGGGCTTGATATCGTTGAGAAAAGAAGTTTCCTCGATTGCCCCCATACCAAAAAGCACGACGGCACCGTAGCGAAACAAAACGGCATAACCATCATGCCCGGCGCGAATTATGTAAGGGGATGCAGTAAATTTGCGGGTCTGCTCAATGGCTTTTAGATCGAGCCGTTGTCCGAGAAACCAGGCGCGTACTTCTATTTCTGTACGGCCTGAAAAATAAATTTCGTCAGAAGCGCTAGGGCTGCTTGGTTCTTCTGGTTTTTTTACAGCTTTGTTCATGGTTTTAATAATAATCGTAAGATTTCTTAGACTAGACAAAGCTTATAATAGCACAAGAGTATTTGCTATCATTAGTTAATCTATGCATGGACCGGAGCTGTCAACCGGTGTCCGCATTCCCCGGTGAAAAAGCCATCAGAGAACGGGAGGTCGGGGGTGATTTCGGCGAGTTTATGATTGGCCTCAGGTGTTTCCATTTCTTTGCTCAGGGTTTTGTTAAAGATGCTTGCGACTGCGGCCATGTTGCAATCCTGCGGCGACAGGCGCAGGCGGGAAATGCCCATATTCTGTAGCTTATCAAGATGCTGTACCAGATTTAAACATGTATAAGACATTGTCTGGATGCCGTTCACGGTCATGAAATGCTGATCATCCATGGTGTCTAGCTCCATGCCGTTCGGGTCTTCCTTGCAGATGAACTGGCAGTTATCTTTTGTCAGGCCATGAGCGCGGGCGTGGTAGCAACGAGCCGACAAGGCCAGAGGTACGCGGCCATAGATCTGGGTTTCTGTTTCTGCTCCAAGGCTTTGTGCGTGCTTGCTAAGAGTTTCTATGCGGTTCGAAGGCAGTTCCTGCGGCAGGCAGAAGGTTTGAGCGCCCTTGCGGTTCAGAAAGGTCATGGTGTCTTCGTTGTATACATTGATAAAAGGCCCGACCACGAAGGGGCGACCGCTAAGATGAGACACAGCGGACATGTCATTGGCCTCGATCATCAGCTCGCTATCTGTGCATAGATCCTGCACAAGCTTGCGTTCGCGCTTGGTCATCACAAGGGCGAGACTGGACAGTATTACTTCTTTGCCAGATGAAGTGAGACGTTCAATAACTTCGGGTAATACAGGGGCGATAAACGGCTGGCGTTTGGAGCAGACGACTTCGCCCAGATATACTGTATTTACAGGAGCTTCATCGGCGATTTTGAAGTAAAAATCCCGCCATTTGTCCGCCTCCCAGTTAAAAAGAACAGGGCCGAGGGTGAGTTGGGTTTGTTGTTGTTTGTCTGTCATTTGTCTTTTTCTCTATCCGTCATCCCGGACAAGGGAGGCAATAAAGCCGACCGCTGATCCGGGATCCAGTATGACATGTGCCGCAAAGCGGCGCCGTATTTTTAAACCGCGAAGACGCGAAGTCCATCTTATCCGTCATACCGGCGAAAGCCGGTATCCATACGAGCTAATAGACAGTCACTATGGATCCCGTTTTTCAACGGGATGACGAATTACTCCGAACGTCATGCCCGCTGTCAGCTGTAGCTTTAGCGAAGGGGGATGCGGGCATCCGGTAATATAAACACAGTTACTCTGCGCCTCTGCGGTTTTAAAAATAAACTTCTCGCCTTCGCGGTGAAATATACAAAAAAATGTCATACTGAGCGAATGCGAAGTATCTTTTCAAGCCGCCACTCCAAAGATTCTTCGGCTTTGCTTCAGAATGACAATCATGTAGTCGTTTATCTCCACGTCTTTTTGTACACGCCTTCGGTGGCTTTTTGTCCTTCGGTAAGGGAAAGCAGGCGGTCGAGCCGGGGAGGGCGGCCTTCCATATAATCATCTACGGCCTGACGGAACGCGCCGACGACTTCGGCGACGTAAGCCTTGCTGCGCTGGCGGCCTTCGATCTTGAGGGCGGTTACTCCGGCTTTCAATAAATCGGGGAGCATTTCCACAGCATTCAGGCTGGTTGGTTCCTCGAAGATATAACTGGTTTTGCCTGCGGTCTTATAGCGGCCTTTGCAGATGGTCGGGTATCCGGCATGTTCGCCTTTGGCGAAACGGTTGATGACAAATTCACCAAGACGCGAAATCATTGACCCGTCTTTTGCTTCTTCGTAGCGCACATGACTGGCCGGAGAGCAAACCCCGGTCATGTTGGGAGACTTGCCAGTTGCATAGGAAGACAGAGAGCAGCGGCCTTCAGCCATTACGCAAAGCCCGCCAAAAACAAAGGCTTCAGTTTCACAGCTAATCTCTTTGTTAAGGGCGGCTATTTCGGGAACGGTCAGAACGCGTGGCAACACTACGCGCTTAACGCCAAATTCTTTTTGATAGTAATTGATTGCTTCGGGGCTGGAGGCGGAGGCTTGCACAGACAAATGAAGCCGGGCATCGGGATGTTTTTGAGCTACGTAATCCGCCAGTCCCAGATCGGCGATAATAATGGCGTCTGCTCCGGCTTTTACGGCTGTATCGACGGCCTGTTTCCAGAGCTCTCCACGTCCGGCCTGCGGGAAAGTATTGATAGCCACCATTACTTTTGAGCCGCAAGAGTGGGCGTAGGGGATAGCTTCAGCCAGTTCTTCGTCAGAAAAGTTAAGGCCGGGAAAATTGCGGGCGTTGGTCTCATTCCGGAAGCCGCAATAAACGGAATCAGCGCCAGCATCAACAGCCGCCCGCAAAGCAGCAGGCGTTCCGGCGGGGCAGACGAGTTCCGGCCGTGCGCTATTATCAGTCATTATTATCCGTTTCTTTGTCTTACCTTACGGTAGATAGTTACAGTATGACGCATGGGCAAGGAAAAAAGACCAAATGAGTCGACTATCTCGTCGATAAGATTTCCCTCAATATCATCAATGGCGTTGCGCAAGGCGACGACCGCTTCGGTATCTCCTTCTATAGTAAGCTCGCGGGAAAAGAACATTGCGTCGCCATCCAGCCTGCCTTCCACAAGGTCGAGCAACTTGAACAAGGGGCCGGCGATTTTGGCGTCATATTCTATATTTTCAAGCGAACGAACGGCTTCCAGTTCCGGGTAGTCCGGGAAAGGCTTTAGAATAAGTACGAAGGGCAGGTCATTAGGCTCAATTGCAAAAGTTTTTTCCGCATGCTCGCCCAGGCGCTGAAATAATTGCGGATGTTTTTCTGATACATAGGTCACTATATGATTAAGCAGTGGCCGCATCGGAAACAGAGGTAATGGCCGCAGCAGTAGCCTGGAGATGCGGGAGTAGTCTGGTTTTGTACGCGTGTTTTGTTGCATGTTAATCCGGTTTCGTCATTCCGGCGAAAGCCGGAATCTATACAACATAGAATATAATTACTATGGATACCGGTTTTCACCGGTATGACAATTATAAACTAAGTATCTTCATAGAAGATGCAAACCATTATTCAAAGATGTATAAGAACAGAGTGATGAAAAAAGCCAAACCATATAATTCCCTGCGAGATTTTATGCAGGAGCTGGAGCGGGAAGGGCAGCTTGTCCGGGTAAGCGAGCCTGTATCGATTGTCCATGAAATTACCGAAATTCACCGTCGGGTTCTGGCCGATCGTGGTCCGGCTATCCTTTTTGAAAAGCCGGTGCTGGAAGACGGTAGCGAAAGCTCTATGCCGATGCTGGTTAATCTGTTCGGCACCGTTGAACGCACCGCCAGGGGGCTTGGCATCAGGCCGGATAATTTAAAAGAGTTTGGCCGCTGGCTGTGCTCGATGAAACAGCCGGAAATGCCCCATGGAGTAATGGATACGCTCGGCAAGCTGCCGATGCTAAAAAACGCGCTGGCAATGAATCCCAATATTGTCAGACGTGCGCCAGTCCATGAGGTCGTCTGGAAAGGCGAAAACGCTGATTTGTCTAAACTTCCAATACAGACTTGCTGGAGCGGCGAGCCGGCGCCTCTGATTACCTGGGGGCTGGTGGTTACAAGGCGTCCCGACAGCGAGGACCCAAGCGCTTATAATATCGGCGTTTACCGCCTGCAGGTGGTTGGCAAAAACAAGGCGATCATGCGCTGGCTCTCGCATCGGGGTGGAGCGCAGCATCACAGGTTATGGCAGGCGGCGGGCAAGGACATGCCGGTTGCGGTCGTGATTGGCGCTGACCCGGCTACTATTCTCGCTGCCGTAACCCCGGTGCCGGATGATTTTTCCGAGTATCATTATTCAGGTATTTTGCGCGGGGAAAAACTGTCTCTGACACCTTGTAAAACTGTGCCATTACTGGTGCCTTCGCAGGCTGAAATGGTGATCGAGGGTCATGTGTCGGCGAGCGAAACTTTACCCGAAGGTCCTTACGGCGACCATACCGGTTATTTCAACAGCGTCGAAAACTTTCCGGCTGTCGATGTAAGCGCGATCACCATGCGTAAGGATGCTATCTATCTCTCGACTTATACCGGGCGCCCGCCTGACGAGCCTTCGATAATGGCACAGGCTTTGGGGGATGTGTTCCTGCCGCTCCTGCAACAACAGTTCCCGGAGATAGTCGATTGCTACCTGCCGCCGGAAGCTTGCTCGTACCGGATCGCGGTTGTCTCTATTAAGAAGCGTTATCCCGGTCATGCGCGGCGGATCATGATGGGGCTGTGGTCGCATCTCTACCAGTTCTCCTACACCAAGATGATTATCGTGGTCGACGAAGACATCGACGCCCGCAAGTGGGAAGACGTTATGTGGGCGGTCTCGACGCGGATGGACCCTTCTCGTGATCTGATGACTGTAGAAAATACCCCCATGGACTATCTCGATTTTGCCTCGCCGGTAAGTGGCCTCGGGGGGAAACTCGGCATCGACGCCACCACCAAGATCGGCTCAGAGACCACCCGCGAATGGGGCCGGTTGCTTACGATGGATGAGGATGTTTTCCGGCGGGTTGATGAGATGTGGGAGAAACTTTTTTAGTTAACGTCATTCCGGTCCCGGATCAGGTCCGGGATAAACTCCAGCCGGAATCCATGCGGCGTATATTAAACTCACTATGGATACCGGCTTTCGCCGGTATGACGGTTAAGGAAAAGTCATGAAAAAACGCATTGTTATAGGCATATCAGGGGCGTCGGGCGCGGTTTACGGGCTGCGGGCGCTGGAGATGCTTAAGGTTATAGAGGATGTGGAAACGCATCTGGTGATTACCCGCGCTGCTGAGAAGACCATCGACATGGAACTGTCGATGGACCCGGACGATGTCCGGGCGCTGGCTGATGTTCACTATGATATTGATAATGTCGGGGCGGCTATCGCCAGCGGTTCGTTCAGGGCCGAAGCCATGCTGATCGCACCGTGTTCGGTTCATACCTTGTCGGCAATCGCGCATGGCATAACTGATAATCTGCTTATAAGGGCTGCCGATGTAACGTTGAAAGAGCGTCGCCGCCTGGTGCTGATGGTGCGGGAAACGCCTTTACATCTCGGGCATATACGCTCAATGGCGCAAGTTACTGAAATGGGCGCAATTATCGCTCCGCCAGTCCCGGCGTTTTACACCAAACCTTCCTCGCTGGAAGATACTATCAATCAGACAGTCGCCAGAAATCTGGAGCTTCTTGGGGTTGATGCTGGCAATAACCTGAAGAGGTGGAGCTAAGCCATCATCGTCATACCGGCGAAAGCCGGTATCCATAGTGAGTAAGACGATAGTCACAATGGACCCCGGTTTTCACCGGGGTGACGTTTTTGTTTAAAACCTCACCGTATACCTTGTCATTGCCACGCCTTCAGGGTCGGCGTTTGCGTTGTGGCCGGGCTCAAGACGGAGCATGGCGCCAGTCGAAAATTCCTGCTGATTTCCAAGATCCAGATTGTAGAATGTCTGGATATTAAGCTCGCGGCCTGAGGGCTCAAGGCTCACCCGCTCGGTGTCATAAAGCGGCTGGCCGTTATCAGACCTGCCGGTTGGTAGCGACAGGGTAGCTTCGGCATCGCTCACGCGTAGAGGCTGGTGCACCAGAAAGCCCCAGTTACTGCCGGTAAGACCGACCGTAAAGCTGTCCGAGCGGATGGTGGAGAAGTCAGAAAATAGCGAGTCCTGCGCCTCATCTGCGTCAGTCCATCCGGTTTGCCACGTTCCAACCAGTTTTAAGCTTTCGCTAATTTTAAATGTGGAGGAGGGCCCGGCGAAAAATGTCGGAGTGTTATCTCCTGCATCCAGAGCGCCTTCGCTAGACATGCCGAGGATGTTCTCGTCCTCTTCCATGGTTCCTGTCAGGAGAGAGATATGAAGACGACCACTAAAGGCATGATAACCAGTTTCAAGCGCTGCGCCGGTTACCGTGTCTTTCTGCTCGGCAAAGTCTGAGCCGTAGAATGGATCATCCTTGCTTTCATTGCTGACAAAGGCCATCGGACGAACGTTCAAATTTCTTCCTGCGATTTGAGGGGAAAAGGACATTCCTGCACTGAATGTCTGTTTGCCAGCAAAATCAAACCAAGGGTTTACGCTTTGCTCGTTAGCGGTAAGTAGCGTGCGGCTCAAGGATTTATCAGACTGAATCCCTAGCGCATGACCGGGATTTAAACCATAGCCGATCGACATGCTGACATTCGGCGTTATTTCGTTTGTGAATGACAGGCTTTCTATTACTGGTGATTTCGTTTCCTTGTTAACTTCGCCATAAGAAAAGCTGATGCTTGACTGCGGCGAAATAGCCAGAGTTTGCCGGTCTTTATGGATGAAATTACGGATCAGTTTGCGGCCATCGGTGGCAGCGCTTTCACTGGAGGCAAGCGAGCCGAGATCCATTAGAAAGATCCGGTCATATTTATCATTGGCTCCGGCCAATTTGCCAGACAGGGCAATACTCGCCGCATCGCCAAAGACGGAACTGAAAGCAATGCCGGTGCTACCCACAAGCTGCGTGCCTGAAGTAAAGCTACCGGCGGTCGGAAATGCCAGCGAAGCTGCATCCGGCTGCGTTGCATTCTCGAGATCCAGAAGGCCCTGACCATAAGTGGCCGCATCGGCATAGACGCCGCTTTTATTCGCAGTGGCGAACATCAGGTCTACGACTTCTTCCGGTGTTTTGTTAGTTGGAGTGCCGGGGCCAAATGCTTCCAGTAATACAGCAACAGCTCCGCTTACATGCGGCGTGGCCATAGAAGTTCCTGTTATATAAGCATACATGTTGTCGGGATAGGCGGAATAAATCGTGCTGCCCGGCGCGGCGATACAGAACTCGGCTGCATTCCCGCATTTGTTAGAGTAAGAAGCAATAGAACCGCCATCCTGCGTAACGGCTGTTACCGTGACCCATAATTCCTTCCATTGGGGGAAAAGTATGGGAAG
This sequence comes from uncultured Pseudobdellovibrionaceae bacterium, assembly GCA_964548445.1. GTDB lineage: Bacteria > Pseudomonadota > Alphaproteobacteria > Micavibrionales > Micavibrionaceae > RZZS01. Next base: position 524 of record CAZJRT010000004.1, on the reverse strand, counting down.
AGCGCCGGGCAGGCTGGGCTGCAGGGATCCATCATTGCCCGCTGCCCACACCATTATAACGTCATGATCTATTGCGTAATCATAAGCTGCACCAAGTATGGTGGTTTCAGGATCGAAGGTGGCGATAATATCTTCTTCCGCGTAGGAGGTATAAGCAGAGATTCCGTAGCTGTTGTTGATGACTTTTGCGCCATTATTTACCAGCCAGTTTACAGCTTCGCCTTGTTTGTCCCACGAGACTCCATAGCCTGATCCGTTAAAGATATCAGCATTTAAAATATCGGCGTTGTAGGCTACGCCCATCATGCCGTTATTATTTTTATTTGCGGCGGCAATTCCGGCAACATGCGTGCCGTGATACATAACGCTGATCTTGTCGCATCCGGTCTCGCCGGTAGCTGCGTTGTAGCAATCCTGAACTTTGCCGGAAAACTCGTTATGTGATGTATCGATACCGCTATCCAGTATGCCTATTGTAATATTGTCGCCAGTGAATCCGCGGCTATGAGCATCGAAGGTCTTAA
>CAZJRT010000003.1:0-31093 GCA_964548445.1 uncultured Pseudobdellovibrionaceae bacterium | reverse complement strand
GGATCGGTTGCGGTGCCGGGTCGGTTGTTCCGGGATCTGCAGGTTCCGAAGGTTCTGCAGGCTCTGAAGGTTCGGATGGTTCTGTCGGCTCTGAAGGTTCCTCTGGCTGAACATTCCCAAGAGACACCTTTACCGACTCCTCCTGCCAGTCAACATTAAAGCTCTCCGGCTCCAGCTGGCTGATATCCAGCGTTACCGGACCTTCCGGTCCGAAGGTAATTGTAACCTCGCCGTTATCCGTAGAACGCAGGAAAGCTTCATCAAGTATGATCGTAGCCCTGTCATTAGGCACAGTCATATCAAGATGGTCTATGCCTGTCAGATTGGGGAAATCGCTGCTATTAAATGTAAATCGGCTGGAGCACATATAGATGGTATCGAACCCTGCGCCCATATGCATAACATCTTCAGGATTTAATTGACCGCCATAAGCCAACACAGTGTCATCACCAGAAGTACCCGTAAAATTGTCAGCCCTGGAATAGGCATCAAATGTCTCTCCTTCCACCGGTTCGGGATCTGGCTCTGGCTCCGGCTCAGGCTCCGGCGTCGGTTCGGGATCATTGGTATTTTCATCATCATTGTTCTCTGGAAAATTTCCATCCCACCCCGGACTGGCCACCGGAATTTCTACCGGCTGGTCAAAAATGAAATTGGAAGAAGAAAGGTCAGCTAATTTCACTCCACTCAGATCGGCAAGAGTTTCGCCATCAGCATAAAGACGGGTTCCATCCGAACGCTCATCCAATGTGATTTCATTGAAACTATTATCACTGAAGCCATTAAGAACAATAAAGTCCTGATCCGGATTAAAGTCTATAATTGTGTCTCGCCCATCGCCCGGCTCGAACACAAACTTGTCATTACCGGCACCACCCATCACGTCTTCATAGCCATCACCGGCCCAAATAATATCATCGCCGGCGCCGCCATGCAGTTCATCAGTACCATCCTTACCGACAAGAATTGAACCAAGATCCCATGCATAAACAACATCAGCCTTGGAAGAGCCGGTGGCGACACCAAATATCGTCGTATTCAATTCGTGACTGGCAACGTCTATATCGTTACCGGTGGCCGGATGCTTGCTCCCGCCGGGAGTAACAATTCTCCAGGTATCACCGCTTGAACCACTGTCATAAAGCATTCGCTCGACGACTACATAGTTCCCGTAATCATCACCCCCGTGATAATTGATATCGCGGTTAGTCTCCAATACATGAACCTGATTGCCAGTCTCGGAATGCCATGCGGAAAAAGCTACGGCATGTCTGACGTTATAGATCTCAAGATTCTGAAACACGCCGTTATGCGTTTCAACCAGTTGCAAGGCATATCCATCACCAGTTGGGCCCTTGTTATGAGCTCCATCGGAGTAAAAGCCATCCAGAGTTGGAGCAAGACATGTCCGGAACTCTATATGATGTGAAGGAGAATTAATGACTGCGATATCTTTCATATCGGTACCGACAGTCCCTTGCACATTCAGCGCAATTGAATGCAGGTAATCACTTTCGCCAGTGCCGAAATAATCCCAGTCCGGCTCCGGCAAATCATAAGTAATCTGCAGCCCTTCCACATCAACATTTCGTAAGGGCTCAATGCGTTTAACATCGGTTATACCGGCTTCTGAATCATGAAGGATCGGCGTCTTGAGAGTTACCTCATTACCGTCTATGGACTTGATTTCGGCCAGAGTTTCATGCTGTGGCAACTTGTCTTGATAATCCGTATCAATCACATGATCCCAGCCATGTTCTCTTAAAAAATCGTCAGTATTTTGCTGCTGGATATTCAGCATATCGCCAACTTTAAGGCCGCTGGTATCAGATAATGTAACCATGTAATCTCCGGTTCTGACATCCGAAACCAGTTCGGCAGAAAAGCTGTAATCGAAATCACCAAGGATATCGATAGCATTGTCACTGCCAGGCGGCATGTCGAACATTAAGGTCGTATTACCACTGCCAGCTCCCTTGATAGCGATATCCCCGCGATCAACTGTCAACGTATCGGTAATTATGTGTGTGCCCGAACTAAAAAACACGGTAGCGTTTTGAGGGGCATTCGATATGACTTTCTGAATATCCGAGGTATTTGCCCCTGTGAAAACAGTATAAGTCTTTGTGGCGGAATCATAGTCCACCGCGTCATAGATAGTACTCATGTTTGATCAACCCTTATAGTTAAGTGAAATGGTTAACTATTGGCCTGCTTTGATCTTTTTGCGGAACCGCTAGATATTATGGAACTGTTTTTTGCGGGGCCGCCGTCTTTTTACGGCTTATATGCGCAATCTATAGAAAGGTATTCATTAGCATCAAATTTTGGTCAAGCCGCTTTAGCCGTAGCTGTGGAAAAGTCACATAAGCCAGCCTTTCCAATGAGTTGGACGCCAAGAACTCCTGCCGCACAGCAATTTTTTGAGCATATCCTTTTATTTTAAACCGGCTTCTTTCAAAAAAAAACTTTTTTCATGGAGCAAAAAGCTCCGTTTCAGTCGTTATCAACTCTATGGCAACCGTCTAATTTCCATGGAGTTAAAGCTTATGACCGCTTTCACTACTACAGATACCAATACTGCCAATAATAATCTTGCGGCAAAGCGTATAGCACATGAATCAGAAGTTCAGCGCCAGCATGTAAGAGTCAATTTGCCTGCAAAAGTAAAAATAGGCGAATCTCTGTATGAAGTTCAGGACCTGTCCTCGGGTGGTTTTCGGATAAAGAGCCACAAATCAATAGCAAAAGAGAAAACAGAAGAAATCAAATTCATCCTGCCTTTCGATAACTTTGTCATGCAATTCGGAGTGAATGCCGATGAAGTATATTTTGACCGGAAAAGCCAGACGGCAGGATTTAGATTCACCGTTTTGAACGCTTCCCAGATTTCACTGATTAATTATATGATTAAATCCTATCTGGCTGGCCACCTGATTTCTGAAGGAGACATAATCAACATTGTTTCCCGGAATAACTTCACCAGATCAAGAACCAATAAACAAAAAAAGAAAAGTGGTTTCTTTACATTTTTAAAACGTTTGGTTCCCGTTGTAATGATCCTGGGCGTCGGTGCCGCAGGACTACTGTTCCTGTATGGCAACATTTACGAAGGCACCGCAGTAATTCAGACATTCAGAGGACAGGTTCAGGGCGAACAGGTAAATGTCCGCACTTATGCCACAGGTATATTCAGAAATATTCTTGAGCCCAACGTCCAGCAAGTCGCAACCGGTCAGCCTATTGGTGTAATCGAATCGATTTCCAGAGGCGCAACAGGCGGCGGAGAAATAATCCTTAAAAGCCCCTGTGACTGTCATATCGTTGAGCGCATGGCCAAAGATGGCGAGTTCCGCAGCATAGGAGAATCCGTTTTCAAACTTACTCCTATTACCTCTTCTCCGAAGGTTACGACCCTGCTTCCCACAAAGGATGCCATGCGTCTTCGCCTGCAGGACGACGTGAACATGAACATAGCCGGAGAAGGAAAGTTTATAGCCGGTTATGTAGATAACATACGCACATTTAACTCCGACAATACGAGCGTAACAATTCGTCCCAGAGACCCCTTGCCCGTCGAAATGATCGGGCGGCCAACATATGTCGAATTTCTTGTTCAGTAATTTTGCAGACCCGTCATCGGGAGCAAGGAGCTAAAAAATGAATAGAATAATTCCTGTTATTTTGTGCGGCGGTTCAGGCACGCGCCTCTGGCCGCTAAGCAGAACCCAGACACCCAAACAATTTTTGCGATTAATGGATAACATGACGTTGCTGCAAAAAACCGTTCAACGCTCACTGAATATAACCCAGGCTCCAGAGAGCAACCTCGTAACAGTTACTCTTTCAGCTTTAAAAGCGGAGACGGTAAATCAGCTAAACGAGATCTCTTCAGAACTATCCAGCCATGTTCTGGGCGAACCCTGTGCACGCAACACTGCAGCTGCAATTGCTTATGCAACGCACTACGTAAAGCGTCATTTCGGAGACGAGAGCATCATGTGGATAATGCCTTCAGACCATTTTGTTGGAGATGAGAACGAACTCCAGCAGGCATTAAAAGTAGCCGCTAATATAGCAAAAGACGATTATCTGGTGACCTTTGGCATCAAACCTACACGTGCTGAAACCGGTTACGGCTACATTTTGCAATCAAGCACTCCTATCCATTCTGACAATTCGAAAGCCTTTGGAGTCGAAAAATTTGTCGAAAAACCAGATCTGGAAACAGCAATGGAGTTCGTCAAATCGGGCCAATATCTCTGGAATAGCGGCATGCATGTCTTCAAAACACGGACCGTTATCGATCATTTCCTTGAACATTCGCCAGCAGTTTATTCAAAAGTGGGAGAAGCAATAGCACTTGGCACTGATGACAGGATGCCCGACAAGATCACCTATGAGCTTATCGGAAGAAGAGAGCCATTTGAAAAGGCTGTCATGGAAAAAACCGCAAAAGCAGCCGTCATCCCGACAGATCTTCATTGGTCTGATATCGGCTCTTTTGAAAGCCTTTGGGAAATAAGGGCCAAAAATCGCCAGGGCAATACGCTGGATGGTAAAGTCGTCTGCCATGAAACCGAAAATTCCATGATCCTGTCGCAAGACAGACTGGTCACCTGTATTGGTATGAAAGATATCGTTGTTATTGAAACGTCAGATTCAATTCTTGTAGCAAACAAGAAGTGCAGCGATTCCCTGAAATCTCTGGTAAGCACCTTGCAAAAACTTGGAAGACAAGAGACAGAAATTTCCTCGATGACCAGTCATAACTGGGGGCGAGCCAGATTTATTTCAGAAACTTCAGAATATCGCCTGCGGGATGTAACCGTTAATCCCGGAAAGATTACCGAACAAAAGATAAATCACGATACTTATTGAAACTGGATTGTCGCTTCGGGCGAAGCACTGGTCATGATTAATGATGAGCAGATGCAACTTTCATCCAGACAGACATTTAACGTACCTGCAGACATCCCTTTCAGCATTGGCAATATCGGCACAGAACCTCTTTGTCTTCTGGAATTCCAATATGCAGAGAAAACTCCGGCGCCAGGAAAAGACATTGGGGGATTAACCACATTAACCGTGAAGGTGCACGAACCCCCTCAAAACACGGGAACAGTCTGGTCTGACTAAAAAGAAATGAAGAGGAAAAGGAAAAGCAGATAAAAATGTACCAACTCAATCTATTACTCATGCTTGCAGCAATGATGGTCGGCTTGCTTGGAACAAGCTGTTCACCGGACATGAAAACGGCCGAATACGCATATTCAAAGGATGATTACAACACTGCTCGTCTTCAATATGAAGCTCTTGCAGCCAGAGGCTTTCCTGACGCCCAGATGGAACTTGGCAAAATGTATCTATACGGCAGAGGCGTCGAGAGAGATCCGGAAAGAGCTCTTGAATTATTTCAAAAAGCCGATCATCTGAATGGGGAGCCCAACGCAAAGAGATACATAAGACGTGCCAAAGCTTATGTCGGCCGGATTGCCATCAAAGGCAAAGCAAAGAATTTTTCACCCGAGCAGGGTCTGGCCATGCTGCAAGAAGCAGCAGAAAGAGGTAACCGCACTGCATTGTTCGAACTGGGCTATGCTTATGAACATGGCCTTGCCGACCTTGCCGTCAATGGCATCAAAGCTTCTGAATATTACGCCAGATCGGCCCAGGCTGGATATTCAAGAGCAATCCATTATCAAGCCGAGCTGTATGAAGATGGCGAGTTAGTGCCTCAGAATTTGAGACTGGCCGCCAAGCTATATGAATCCGCCATAGAAGGAGGATATCCGCGCTCGGCCATTAATCTTGGGAAAATGTATGAACAAGGGCGCGGTGTGCCTCAAAGCACAGAAAAAGCGATGAAGTATTACAAGCTGGCGTCCAGCAACGGCGTAGACGCGCAGAGCCAAATCGCGGATTTACAGCAGGATTTGAAAAATGATCAGTAAAGGATTTCAGGAAATGGATAAAAAACAGATTATTCTTACAGCGATATTATCATTTGCCATTTTACCTTTGGCTCACCCGGCTTTTGCACAAAACGATCCTGACAGCTGGACTGACCGGCTTGAGCTGGATTCCCAATTAATCTTTCAATATATCTATGAAGAAAATCCTGATCTCACCACCGACGCAGAAGACACAGAAGACAGCCTTTCAGAGCAATTTCAATTCTCGGCAGGAGCAAATATCACCAACAATCTTACCGGCTTTATGAGAGCAAGAGCCTTGAATATTAATGGAGATAGCGGCTTTGATGATGACACAGGCGAAACAGAAACTTTAGATGAAACATTCCTGGAATTAAGACAGTTATGGATCCGTTACGATCACCTTGCCCGCATAGTGCCTTTATACTTGCAGGTTGGTCGGCAGCGCCTGCAAGAACCTCGGGCCATCTGGTGGAATAGCAATAATGATCTGATAAAGCTCTCCTATGACGGCACTATATACAGCGGCTTTCTGGCAGCAGGTGAGGATCTTGCCTCCTACAGGGCTGGCACTGATGAAGATTACGAGAAAGACGACGAAGATCGTTTAAGGATTCTCGGAGAATTATCCTGGCAGTATCGATATGATCATTTCCTCGAAGGACGCTTTGTCTATGAAAACGACTATTCAGACCTTGAGCCTGTTGGCGCTTTTCAGGATGCCGATGACCGGGATATAGAAGACAATAATGCTCTTTGGGCGGGAGCAAGAGTAGCGGGCACATATGTCCCCGACAACACATGGCTGCGGATTTTTAAATACCGAGCTGATTTAATCGGTCTGGTCGGCGAGGTTGACGAAATACAATCCATTACTGTCAACGAAAACACCCGGCAGGTAACGGGCTCAACAAACAGAGATCTCCGCGCCTGGGCTTTTGATAGTAATGTAATTCTTTTTCCCGAGATGTGGAGCGGACCGGCATTTACGCTGGGTTATGCTTTTGCCTCCGGCGATGACGACCCTGATGATGATACGGACAATGCCTTCCGCCAGACCGATCTCGAAGGTAATTCCAGCAGAATAGGGCTTGAAAGAAAGCAGCAACGTAACTACGGGGAAGTCTTAAGACCAGAGCTTTCCAACCTGCATATACTGTCTGCAGGTATTGATGTGCCGGTAACCGAATATTCAGATGTCAGCCTGACTTATTTTTACTATCACCTTGATGAAGAGGCTACCGACCTTCGAAGCGATGGCATTACCGCCCGAATGAACGGAACCGACAAATCAGTCGGGCAAGCCGCTGATTTTATTGTAAATGTAGGTCTTGGAGATGAGATTGGATACCAGACAAAATTTATTGACGGTGTTGATTTCCGATTTGTCGCAGGAAGTTTTTTTCCGGGTGATGCATACAACATCACTGGTGACGACAATGTCTACAGATTTTTTACTGAACTCCGATTCAGATTCTAGGAGGATATGGTCATCAACACTTCAGAAGATAAAATCAGCCGGTTTCTGGCCTTTTGTTGCCTGGGCTTCTTTTCCCTTGGACTTATAGCATGCGCGGCCACAACAGCTGGAGCCAGAGAGATGCTTCATACTCCTTTCAATCCTCCGGCGACAGACAAAAGCCTGAGCAATCCTGGATACACCTGTCCAAAGTCGCCTGCAGATCCTGTACAGGACCTGTATTTTCAAAGTGTTTATGATCAAAGCGATCCAAGTCGCTCCAGAATTGATCCTGAATCTCAAAAGAAATATCTGAAAGCTATAATGCCTCTACGCAAATTTGAGAAAAAGCTGGTTCTGACGGCTAATGATTATTTGCGTTCGGGAGAGTCTGCATATGCTGAATGTGTTCTGGACTGGCTGTATCAGTGGACGAAGAAAGACGCCTTGCTCGGCGGCTCAAATATGCTCGGCGAAATAGTTCGCCATTGGTCACTGGCGTCACTGGCTTCGGCCTATGCCCAGATTAAAGACGAAGATAAATTGGACAAGACAAAACAGCAAGCAGTTGAAGACTGGCTAACCAGAATAGCGGACAGGGTCATCAGTGATTATCCACTCAACTCGAATCATAATCGCAAAAAAAACAACCACCTGTATTGGGCAGCCTGGGCAGTGACCCTGACCGGAACTGCTACCAACGACTGGAAGCTATACAAATGGGGAGTAGGCAGAGCTAAATATGCGCTGCTAACTCAATTGCATGGAGATGGTACATTCCCGCTTGAACTGGCACGCAGGAAAAAAGCCTTTCACTATCATGTTTTTGCTGCTGCACCACTTATCATGATAGCCGAAACCGGCTTGCGTAATGGTGATGATCTATACAAGGTCAGAGATGGTATAATTCACCGGCTGGTAAAACGCATAGTCTATGAGATGGATAATCCCGGATATTTCGAAAATAAAACCGGCATCAAGCAGATTGGCGTCACTAAAATTAATTCTGCCCATTTCGCATGGATGGAAGCCTATAATTTCAGGCATCCACGCTCTGATATTGCTGCATGGCTGGATAAGTTTCGTCCCGTATTTCAGCGTCGCATAGGCGGGGACATGTCATTTATTTTTCAACACCTGAACAGCTAAATTTCTAAAAAAATTAAACACTTAAGGAATTCCAAACAGAAACATAAGATTTTCCTGTGTAAATTATGCACATATTTCGATGTTCCGATTGATCCATAGTATAACGACCTGTATATACAATTGTATTTTCTGAACAGGCAGGCAGGTAAGACAGATCATGAAAGTGTCCATTTCCAAAGCGGCCACAATGGCTGGAGTAACCCGGGCGACCTTCTACCGGCATATTGAAAAAAAAGGCATTACAGTTGAAAAAGACTCTGCAGGAAATCCGCAGATCGATGTTTCAGAGTTGATAAGAATATATGGAGATAAAGTCCGTTCACCTGAACAGGTGGAAAAGGATAAGATGAAACAGCAAGCCTCCAGACAATCAGGCAATGCTGATCAGGAACTTCGGGTAGAGGTAGAGGTTCTGCGCGAACGTCTAAAGAGTATCGAGAGCGAGAGAATGCGGGAACGCGATCAGCTTTGCGGTCATATAGACCTGCTGAAGAAATCTCTGGAAAAAGCTCAGGAACAGAGCGGCAGATTAACAGCAATGCTTACAGACCAACGGACAGTTCGCAATGATAACAGCATACAGGTCAAACGTATGAGTGAGCTGGAGATGCAGATCACACGGCTTCAGGAAAGCCAAAAAAGACTGCTGGACCAGGTCTCAGGCAGTTCAGGCGGTTTCTGGTCTATTATTCGTAAAAAAGCAGCCTGATCTTTTCCTGATTTTCCAAAAGCCCCGGATAATAATAGCCGGGGCTTTTTTATTGACTATGTTTTGCTTTCATCTTCGGGCGATGAAGCTGCCGCCTTGGAACCTGTTTTTTTGACTGGAAGGTTACACACTTCTGCCTCCAGCTTTTTAGGCTCCATCATCCTGGGAAAATCTAACGTAATCTTTTCTAGGTTTTCCAGCGGTTCATTTTCGGGGAAAAGAATATAAAAATCTCTATCCTCCGGATATCGACTGTCGCGATCAAATTCCTGCTTTTTCTGCTCATTATCTTCATAAATGAAATGCAGCAGGAACTTGTTTTCTACTGGTTTTGAAAACGTCATATGCAGGTAAGGTCTGTGACCAAAACCGTTAACCTCTTCTGCACTGCCATCGGCAAAATCAAACAAAGTCTTTTTCCCTTTTACTATGTCACTTAACTGTCCAGTAAGAACAGCATCATTTTGACAGGGGCCATAAGCTCCCGGAATAATCTGACGAAACAGTTTGTCATCCATTATATTGAGATCGTAATAGCCAGGTATTTCCCAGATCACAATATCGGCATTGCCTTCCCTGTACTTATCGGAATTCAGGAATGAAACAACGCTCGTATCTATACCAGCGCCAACTACAGCCCGGTTATCTATATCGGCAGACAGATTTTCCTTTAAAAAACCGGTAAAGTTCGCTTTGGACGTATCATCAATACTGTTTGATGTACCAAGCAGGACTATTTGTGGCTCCTGATTCCCCTGGTTGCCAAGCAGTTCATCTTCACTGACCGCTTCATATTCCTGCATTGTTACATATTCGATGATCTGCTCTTCTGGTAAATCGCTATCACAAACCTTGCGGAAGGCTTTTTCGAAGGTGCTCTCAATCACGCCGGGGCCCTTTTCTATTGTCTTGTATTCTTTTTTCGGAACATTCTGGTACTGAGGCAGCATTTTCACCAGCAAAGCTGTTTTTTGCGCGGTTTTCTTTGCTCCTTCAGCTGTCCAGTGATGATTGCGTTTATAAAAGAAATTTTCGCCAACCTCGTTCCGGGACAAGCCAACTACATTAATCCCGGCACCGCGAAGTCTATCCAGAGATCTCTCATAGCTCTCCCAGACAGCATTCAGCTTATCCATCCCCAAATTCCGGCGATCACTTTTTTGCACTTTATCGGCATGAATCATTCCTCGTACCGGTGGGTAAATTATTACCAGATTCATTCCTTTTCTGCCCAAGGCGCTCTGGAAATCAACGAGATAGTTAATCGTACGTTCGTTAATAGAAAAATCTTTCCTGAAATCATTCTCTGTTCGAAAAATCCAGCCGCCCTTACCCTCAATCAAAACCCGGTAGTGCTCGAGATTATTTTTGCTGTAAACTTCCGGATTTTTGAGCTCTCCACAATAAGCTCCTTTAAGCTCCGGGTTTTCTTTACTGGCAGTTTGAGATGAAATAACAAAAAGAGCGGCTCCTGCTAACAGGGCCAAAACAAAAAATAAAAGAAAACCAGTTTGTGTTTTAGTCATCTATACACCTGCAGCATTAAATTGAAGCTTCATTGTTTTAAGCAGCGGCAATATAGCCCGCATTATTGTCTCTGATACCGGCATCTCGGTATTAAGTATTATCTGCATGATGGAAAATCCTTACTAATAAGTATGGTTTATCTGTGCCTGGGAAAATCGATACCCTGGCTTATAAAACGTATTTAGTACGGGAAAAATTCCATGAACGGCAGGCGAATTTATACCGCTGGCAAATCAGCTATCAACTCTTCAAGTTTTGAAATTTGAATTGGCTTGACTAGATACCCGTCGAACCCTGCCTCCACTGATCGCTGGCGGTGAGTATCATCGCTCCAGCCAGAATTGGCGTATATCTTAACGCCTTTCAAATCAGGAGTCTTACGGATGTTGCGGCAGACCTCATAACCATCTATATCCGGCATGCCAATGTCCAGAAGAATGAGATGCGGCTTAAATGAAATAGCTTGATTGATCGCAGTTTTGCCGCTGGTAACAAACAATACTTCGACACCGGATAACTCGCACATCATCGCAAGTGTACTGGCAGCTTGTTCATTATCATCGACAATCATAATGCGGGACAGACAGCCCATAATGCTTAAACGCTCCTCACGCGACCATAACCAGGTTAAGCCTATCGAAATCAAAACACTTTAGTCAACGTGAAAGAAAAATCTATGACGCGAGCGACAAACATCAAGCTATGTCAACATTCGGATAACTTTGGTTCACTTTTTTTACATGCTCAAAAATAGCAGGAATGTCTGGACACTGACTATTGATGTAGTCAGGGCGAACATCCATCTGCCTGTCACTTTTCCAGATCGTGTAAAGTCCCAGTTCATGGGCAAATCGAAGATTTTTAGGACTATCATCGACAAAGAATGTTTCTTCGGGATCAAATTTCAATCTCTCAAGAGCCATCTGGAAAACTTCAGGATTGGCATGTTTTCTGAGACAATCAACTTTATCCGACGTAATCCGGCTAACTGGCCTGAAAACATGACGAAGGGATACGCGCCCCAAAACCCGGCTACACCAGTCGGAATTAGAGTGGGTCAAAACTCCATGCCTCATACCCTCGCTTACCGACCTGTTAAATGTATCAACCAGTGCCTCCTGCCTTTGTATGAGACTATGGTCGAGCTGACGATAAAGAAAACGGTACATTTCATGGCGCTTTTCAGGCGCAACACCGCTATCCATTCCGGTTATGATATCGCTATAATGCTTGTGATAATAAGCTACTCTTTCGCGGGCCTCTTCGTGTGAAAGGCCTGGATCTATAAATTTTCTTATAGTCTTGGCATTGGCTTCTGCAAAAGCCTCTCTTAATCTCTGAGTTAAGCAGAAAAACACACCATCAAGATCCCATAAACCATTTTTCAGTTTTTTCATTCTACCCTCGAAAGCACGCCTGAACCGTGAAGCGGGATCCTAATATGTAAATTTTATTCGGGCAAGTATTTTTTGTTTCTTGCACTATACAAATTCTGTGACTAAGTATTCGCCATGGTTACTGCTCCTGTTCTCACAATTAAAGATGCTGTTGTCAGTTCTGGCACTGAGCCATTCTTTGACGGTCTCACCTTCGCTATTCACGAAGGGGATAAAATCTGTCTTGTTGGCCGCAATGGAGCGGGCAAAACAACCTTGATGAATATGATCACCGGTGAAAGAGAGCTGGATTCAGGTGAAAGACTACAGGCCCCTGGTGCAGCCATCGGCTATTTGCGTCAGGATATCAATCCTGTAGCTGGCATGAATGTTTTTGATTTTGTATTTGAACAGATCAAAGACAAAGAGGATTCTCACTTGCTTGAATATAAGGTTGAAGCCGTTCTTGAACCGTTACAAATAGATCCCTGCATGATGATGACAGAGATGTCGGGGGGACAGCTAAGGAGAGCAGCTCTGGCGCGGGCATTGGTAGAAGATCCGGATATTCTTCTCTTGGATGAGCCAACCAATCACCTTGATCTGGATATTATCGAATGGCTGGAGAATTATTTAAAAAGCTGGCGTGGCGCCCTGCTGATAGTCAGCCATGACCGTGCTTTCCTGAGCAATGTCTCTGATCGAATTTTCTGGCTGGACCGAGGTAATCTGCGAATAGCGCCAAAAGGTTTTTCTTATTTTGATGAATGGTCTGATCAGCTTCTTGAGCAGGAAGCCAGAGAACTACATAACCGGGAAAAAATCCTGGAACAGGAAATGGAGTGGGCATCAAGAGGTGTCAAGGCAAGAGTAAAAAGGAATCAACGACGCCTTGCCTGGGTACGTGAAGAAAGAGAACGTTTAAAACAGGATCAAAGCTCTTACCGTAGCGCCACGACAAAAATAGAGTTAGATGCCCCGGAGACTGAAAATTCATCAAAAATCGTGGCTGAGTTTTTCAAAGTCTCAAAAAGCTTTCAGAATAAAACAGGCGAAGAAACTGTCATTCTAAAGGATTTCAGTCATCGGATAATTCGTGGTGACCGGGTCGGCATTCTTGGTGCAAACGGGACAGGAAAGACCACTTTCCTGCGGCTTCTAGTCGGAGAATTACAACCGGACTCAGGCAAGGTCAAAAGAGCAAAGGATCTGGATTTTTCGTATTTTGATCAAAAGCGCAAGGACCTGGATCCGACAATTTCACTTTGGAAAACTTTATGCCCTCATGGTGGCGATTATCTTAATGTACGCGGTAAAAGCCGTCACGTTTGCGGCTATCTGAAAGACTTTATTTTTGACCCTACTATTGCCAGGCAACCCGTAAGTACTTTATCAGGCGGGCAAAAAAACCGGTTAATGCTGGCAAAGGTTCTGGCGGACCCCGGAAGCTTCCTGATCCTTGACGAGCCTACCAATGACCTTGATATGGACACGCTCGACATGCTTGAAGAGATCCTTATGAACTACGACGGCACGCTTTTTGTTGTCAGCCATGACCGGGATTTCCTTGATCAAACTGTTACCAAAATCCTTGCCTTTGAAGGTGACGGGAAAATAACAAGCTGCGTTGGCGGTTATAGTGATTATCTGGAGTTCAAACAGAAAACCAGTCCCGCAACTGAGCAGAAGCCCCCCCAAAAAGCGAGCAAAGAAAACAAGAAGATCGAAATAGAAAAGACGAAACAAAATGATCTGTCAGGTCGTCTAAGCTACAAGCTTCAGTACGAACTCGACCATCTGCCACAGCAAATTGCAAATCTCGAAAAAGAGGTAAATGAACTTCATATAAAACTGGAAGACCCAAACCTTTACTCGCGTAATCCTGAAAGCTTTCACAAAATCACAGCTCGTTATAAAGCTGCACAAAACGAGCTCAATGATTCAGAAACCCGCTGGCTTGAGCTGGAAGAGATGAAAGATAAAGGTTGTTAGCACACAATTATTCAGCAGCCGGTATCGGTGCCAAAGCTGATGCCGGAACCAGTGGCCTCTTCAATTTAAGACGACGGTGAATAATAAAACCGGACATTAATATAAAACAGGAGGCTCCAACCGCTGCCCAAATAAAGCTTTCCACAGAGATAAACAGCAATGGCACAGCAACAGATAAGATCGAAACTCTTCCTATTCCGAGCGCCACTTCCCAAATAGCCAGATCAGCCAGTGTTTTTCTTTCATACCAGCGGCTCATGAGCCCTGTATTATACATCTGGTTACCTGAAGCCCATACACACTCTGAAAAAAGCAAAAGAAATGGTGCTTGTATAAAAAGCCACGGCAACCATCCTGCAAAAATCAAACTTGCCCCAACAACTGCCTCGTCACCAGGTCTGTTATTCGTCAGGAACCCCCCAATAGGCGTCACGATAAATCTTGTAACAGAACGTAACGCACTGATTACTCCTACAGCGACACTGCCAAGTCCCAGGAATTTCATCCATAATGGAGCAAGAGCAATTGTAACGGAATAAAACATTCCAGCAGCACAAGTTCCAATAATCTGCTCTGGGGCCATCTTAATAGCTCCCGATAAATCACCTTTCTGCCCCGGAAGAAAAAGACTGCAAGAGCCGGATTTCTCTTCTGCAATCAATGGCAAACTCAGCATTAGAAAACCACTAATCAGCATTATGCTGCCTGCTGTAATTACAGTGAAACCATAGCCAGCGGCGATAACTGCACCGGTTATCAGCGCTCCAAGAAAAACTCCAAGACCAAGACCGGCGCCCATAGTACCAACTTCATTGCCTCTGTTTCCGTTAGTGGTCCTCACCATCATAGTGATGTGATATACAGCCCAGAACGGACACTCGATCACGACAAGCATAATCGTCAAAAGCCATAAAGGCATTAAAGAAGAATAGGCTAAAAGTAGCGGCAGCGTTATCAGCTGCAGCGGGAAAATTAAATTCCAGAAAAACCTGAATGACTTGCCACGAATTAACAGGAAAGATCCGGGCATAAACATAAAGCCGCAAAATCCGAACCACCCCAGAAAGTACGTCAAAGCTTCCGATAGGCCCAAAGAAGCAATATCGAGAACTACGTATAAAGGAAGGCTTGTGAATCCAATCGCTGAAATAAGCGCCGCCAGATAAGTGCGTCTTAAGCCCGGAATTTTTACCGGTTCAATAAAAGCATCAGAGAGAATTTTTCTGACCGAACACATAGAGCTTCTTTCAATAACCCAGACCAAGATGCCTTTAAATACTGAAAATTGTATTAATAAGAGGTTTATTCAGCTCCCAAACAAGCAGTCAGCTTATTCGCAATATTCATCATCAAATTGCTATACAGTTCAGGACCATTTTGAATACCTGCGCCAAGCGGATCAATCTCTGCTGATCTGGCGGTCGTTCCTTCCAGAACTGTTTGCATCAAGCGCGGGCTGAATTGCGGCTCGTGGAATACACAAACGACATCATCCTCCATAATCCGGTTTTTGATCTCACTAACTCTTTTCATCGTTGGCGGAATATGAGGATCAATAGTAATTGACCCCACACTATTCAGATTAAATTCCTTTTCGAAGTATTGATAAGCATCATGAAATACTATGTAAGGAACATTCTTTACGTCGGAAAGCATGTCTCCAACTTCATCACTTAATGTATTGAGTCCACTCGTTAATACTGATGCATTTCTTTTGTAAATCTTCTCATTTACCGGATCTAACCGGGAGAGCTCCTCTGCAGCTTTTTGTGCAATTCTCGCCGCATTATTAGTATCCAGCCAGATATGGTAGTCAACGTGCCCGAAATCTCGAGCATGAGCATGAGAGCTCTCTTCATGTTCATGATCATGACTTTCCCAAACGCCGCCCTTCCTGATTTCATGCAGCTTGATCCCTTTCACATTTGCAAACTGCACACGAACTACGTGCTCGGACATTGCCCTCAATGCATTCACGAGAAAACTTTCAAAATGATCATCTATGTAGAAAACTATATCGGCTTTTTGAAGCGCTAGCATCTGCGAGGGCTTGAGTTGATAACCATGCGGAGTATCACTGCCGTCGAGCAATAAAACTGGCTGGTTTCCGGTTCCTTCCATGACCGTAGCGACAAGAGAATGCAGCGGCTTGATTGATGCGACAACATTGGTAATTTCTGCTGCGTGACTCTTTTCTGCACACGCCAGTATGAAAAGGGATAAAAGCGAAAATAAAGCAAACCGCATGTGAAATATTCCTCTGGTTGTTCTAAGTTATATTGCACTGCAACTGCGGCAATGATAACGACTTTTTGATGAAAGAACTGATCAAGGCAGAAAACATTTCACTCTTCCGGCACGGCAAAGCCGTACTGGATAGCGTTTCTCTGGATATAAACCCTGGCGACTTTATTACCATTGTAGGTCCTAACGGAGCAGGCAAAACCACATTGCTCAAGGCATTAATGGGCGTTACCAATATCGATGATGGTCGGCTAATACGGAGTCCCCACCTGAAAACAGGCTATGTGCCCCAGCGCCTCCACCCGGATCAGGCAATGCCAATTACAACCGGGCGTTTTCTTACTTTGCGCAAAAAATCCACTAAAGAAAACAGAATGAGTGCAATTGAGGAAACAGGCATAGAAAATTTGTTACCAAAGCCTCTTCACGTACTCTCAGGAGGTGAACTTCAAAAAGTTCTGCTTGCAAGAGCTCTTATCGGAAACCCGGATTTGCTGGTACTAGATGAGCCTGCACAAAATCTCGATATATCCGGACAGCTTGCTTTATACGGCTTAATCGACCGCATATACAAAAACCGTAACCTGACAATTCTAATGGTTTCGCATGACTTGCATCTGGTCATGTCTTCAACAAGACAGGTCGTCTGCCTCTTCCACCATATAAGCTGCAGCGGAGAGCCGAGCGTTATCGCGGCCGATCCGGAATTTAAATCTTTGTTCGGAGAAGATATGGCCAAAATGATGTCCATATACACCCATAGCCCTGCGATCTGCCATGACTGTGAAAGCCACGACCATACCCGTCACCAACTAATCGCAGAAAACGAGGACAGGCAATAAATGAGCATAATGGCAGATCCATTCATTTTACGTGCTCTCGCCGCTGGCATCGGGGTAGCTACTATTTCAGGCATACTGGGCTGCTTTGTAGTACTCCAGAAAATGGCTTATTTTGGGGACTCACTGGCTCATAGCGCCTTGCTTGGAATAGCCCTGGGTATACTTTTTGACTTTAATATTACCTTGGGCACAATTGCAGTCAGCTTTACTTTTGCGATACTTCTGTTTTCCCTCCAGCGACAAAAAATACTGGCAACGGACACACTGCTTGGCATTCTTTCACATGCCGCGCTTTCTATTGGTATAGTTGCTATCAGCTTCATAGACAGCGCCCGGATGGATCTTTTCGGCTATCTGTTCGGGGACATTTTAACTGTCCGAAATCAGGAGCTCTTTTGGATCTACGGCGGAGGAATAGTAGTAATCAGCTTGATGCTGTGGAACTGGTCGTCACTCGTCCTGATGACTATCCACGAAGATCTTGCCAAAGCCGAAGGAGTGAAAACTCTGGCGACCAATCTTGTTTTCATGCTGCTGATCACAATAGTAGTAGCAGTATCGATAAGAATAGTTGGAATACTTCTCATCACATCCATGCTGATAATTCCTGCTGCGACAGCACGCCAGCTGGTAAGAATGCCAGAAACCATGGCCATACTTGCATGTATATTCGGCTGCCTCGCCGTTATCGCCGGAATCTATGGATCAATTGAATTTGATACGCCAACAGGCCCAACCATAGTAACCGCCGCATCAGCTATTTTTGCGATCATATTTCCTGTTGCCTGGTATACAGGCAGACTTCGAAGCAAATGGTTATCAAGCACTCAGGCTAAAATAAGAGCCGCCCTCAAGCTTGAGAGCGGCCCTAAAAAATTATAACCAAATCAATAAGAAAAATAGTTACTTCTTAGCAGACTTGGTGGATTTTTTCGCTGTTGTCTTCTTAGTGGATTTGACAACTGCCACAGCCGGCTTCTTGGCTTTCGACTTTTTGGAACCTGATACTTTTTGTTCCGCAGCAAGCCAATAATCCATTTCCTTGCCTTGTTGGCATCCGTCATTTTCCCACATCCGATAAGCTTCTTCACGAATACGATCTTGCATGTTCTGGGCCATAAGTCTTTCGTCCTCTTTAAGTTGAGAGAGTATTATTCAGTTAAAAACATGTCATTTACTCTATGCGTCCTTTAGCTTTCCCGCAAGTTGAAAAAATATGTCGAATAAAAAAAGATTTAAATTTCCATCTCTTCTGTTGCAAAAATACATCCCGTCTTTCCTGTTTTTCCACTCTGGCGCCCGATCGAAAAATGTGGCATAAGAGTAGCTTACAGTTGCTTGTAATTCCTGTAACTTTTTGGCCGCTGAGGTACTATTTTATATGCTCTCGCAGATCTCTCTTGAAAAGACAAAAAAGTCTCCTTCCCGCGTAATAATCGACCGCATTTCACCTGACTTCGACAATGGACATTTTCCTGCAAAAAGAGCGCAGGGAGAATGGATGGATGTTCGCGCAGTTATCGTTTGTGATGGTCACGACATCTTGAAAGCCGATTTGTTGTACCGGCATGAAAGCGAAAAAGAATGGAACAGAACGCCAATGTCACACAATGGAAATGATTTGTGGCATGGACGTTTCCAGTCAAACCAGCTGGGCTTCTATTATTACACTGTCGAGGCTTCACTTGACCGGTTTGCAAGCTGGCGGGATGGATTGCTGAAAAAAGTACATGCAGCAGAGCATAGCTGGGTGGATTTTGAAGCCGGGTACCAGTTAATGGAAGATCAGATCGCTAAAATGGTCTTCGATCATGACAAGACCTTTGTCCGGGATAAACTCAATTATATTAAACACGCTTCTCAGCCACTAATGTCAGGTGCTTATGATGAAGCGGCCTACAAGGAAGTCCATGATACTTTGCTGGACGGTCATCTCGAGTACCTTATGCATTGGGTATGGGATGATCCCGGCACCGTGAGACACAAATCAAGCTTGCCTGTGCAGGTTGATACGAAACTTTCCAATTTCAGCGCATGGTACGAATTCTTTCCTCGCTCAAAATGGAAAGATATGGCCATGGGTGCGGGCCTTTGGGATTGCGAGAAAAGACTGGAATATATAGCCGATCTTGGATTTGATATTGTTTATTTGCCACCAGTTCACCCAATTGGCCAAACGTTCCGCAAGGGCAAGAACAACTCACTGGAAGCATGGGGAGGAGATCCTGGCAGCCCCTGGGCAATCGGCAACCATCAGGGCGGACATAAAGCTATCAATCCGGACCTTGGTAATTTCGATGATTTTGCAAGAGTAGTAGACAAAGCCCATTCGCTTGGAATGAAAGTCGCTTTGGATATTGCTTTTCAGTGCTCGCCGGATCACCCCTATGTTCACGAGCATCCTGAATGGTTCAAAAAGAGAGCCGATGGCAGTATCCAATACGCCGAAAACCCTCCGAAAAAATATCAGGATATAGTGCCCTTCGACTTTGAATGCGAAGACTGGAAAGGTCTGTGGGAAGAGCTCAGAAGCATTTTCTATTTCTGGATCGAAAAAGGTGTTCGCGTGTTCCGCGTTGACAACCCGCACACCAAATCTCTTGCTTTCTGGGAATGGGCGCTGGGGGCAATCCGCAAGGAGCATCCGGACATCATCTTTCTGGCAGAAGCTTTCACCAGGCCGCATCTGATGGCTTATCTTGCCAAGATAGGCTTTAATCAGTCCTACACCTATTTTGCCTGGAGAGACACCAAGGAAGAGCTTATCCAGTATATGACCGAGTTGACCCAGACAGAATGGCTCGATTTCTACCGTCCGAACTTTTGGCCGAACACTCCGGACATACTTACCGATCCGCTCCAGCACGGTGGCAAGGCTGCCAGTGTGCAGCGCGTTATTCTGGCATCCATGCTATGTTCCAATTACGGCATTTACGGCCCGGTCTATGAGCTGCTTGAAACCGAAGCGCGCCCTCCCAATCGGGTTGAGTACCTGAATTCCGAGAAATACGAGATCCGGGAATGGGATGTAAGTCAGCCTCACTCAATAGCCCCCTTGATTCGCCTGCTCAATAAAATCAGGCACGAAAACCCGGCGATGCAAACAAACCACACTATCAAGTTCCACCCGATAGAAAATGACCAGTTGATCGCTTTCACAAAACAATCTGATGACCAGAAAAACACCATTTTAGTTGTGGTCAATCTGGACTATCATCATACACAGTCTGCAATTCTTGATCTGCAGCTCGAAGATTTGGGGTTGATGCCCGGACAGCCATATGAACTTGCTGATCTGCTGACCGGCGCCAGATATGAATGGAACGGCTGGAGAAACTTTATAAGCCTGAATCCGCACGCCTTGCCAGCCCATGTGTTCAGGATTACCCAGCACCCAACCGATATATAAGTAGCTATTGGGAACAGATATCATGCCGTCAAGAAAAACAAAAAAATCCGATCTTCCATCTGATCCTTTATGGTACAAGGATGCGGTTATCTATGAGCTTCACGTAAGAGCTTTTTATGATAGCAACGACGACGGGATTGGAGACTTTAAGGGCCTTTTAAAAAAACTGGATTACCTGCAGGATCTGGGCGTCAATGCTATCTGGCTACTGCCATTCTACCCTTCTCCGCTTAAGGACGATGGATATGATATTGCCGACTATACCCAGATTAACAATACCTATGGCGACCTTAAATCTTTCCGGCAGTTCCTGAGAGCAGCGCATGAACGCGATATACGCGTAATTACCGAGCTGGTTATCAACCATACTTCCGATCAACATGAATGGTTTAAAAAATCCCGTACTGCTGCTCCGGGAAGTTACTGGCGGGATTTCTATGTCTGGAGTGATGATCCTAAAAAATACAAGGACACCCGGATTATATTCACAGATTATGAGCATTCAAACTGGACCTGGGACCCGGTGGCCAAAGCCTATTACTGGCACCGCTTCTTCCATCACCAGCCGGATCTGAACTTTGAAAATCCGGAAGTCACAAAACGGATATACAAAGCACTCGATTTCTGGATGGGAATGGGCGTAGACGGCATGCGTCTTGATGCCGTTCCATATATCTTCGAAAGAGAAGGTAACAGCAGTGAAAACCTTCCTGAAACCCACGAGTTCTTAAAACAGCTGAGGACATATATCGACAGCAAGTATGAAGATCGCATGTTGCTGGCCGAAGCCAATCAATGGCCGGAAGATGCGGTTGTCTACTTTGGTGAAGGCGACGAATGCCATATGAACTTCCACTTTCCCTTGATGCCGCGTTTATTCATGGCGCTGAAAATGGAAGACCGGTTTTCGATTATCGACATTCTCCGCCAGACCCCGGAAATTCCGGAAAACTGCCAGTGGGCGATGTTCCTGCGTAACCACGACGAGCTAACACTCGAAATGGTTACCGACGAAGAGCGGGATTACATGTACAAAGTCTATGCCCCCGAGCCGCAGGCAAGAATTAACAGAGGCATACGCCGCCGCCTTGCGCCGCTGCTGAGCAACGACAGACGCCAGATTGAACTGTTAAACGGCTTGCTTTTTTCGCTGCCGGGCACGCCGGTTATTTACTACGGCGATGAAATTGGCATGGGCGATAATATTTTCCTTGGTGACCGCAATGGAGTGCGCACACCATTCCAGTGGAGCCCGGACCGCAATGCCGGCTTCTCGCAGGCAAACCCCCAAAGCCTCTATCTTCCGACAATCATCTCGCCGGAATACCACTACGAAACCGTAAACGTGGAAACCCAGCAGGATAATCCGAATTCTCTGCTTTGGTGGATGAAAAATCTTATAGAGATGCGCAAGCAACATAAGGCGCTAAGCCGGGGAACCCTGCGCTTCCTGGAACCGGATAACCCCAAAGTGCTTTCGTTCGTTCGCGAATATACCGATGAAGTTACTGGCGAAGCCCAGCGTATTCTGATAATCGCCAACCTTTCCAAGAAAACGCAATATGTTGAACTGGATCTCTCCGAGTACAAAGGCCTGACCCCGATTGAGCTTATGGGACATACTGCCTTTCCGCCTCTTGGTGATTTGCCTTACTTTATCACTCTTGGTCCGTATGGCTTTTACTGGTTCGCGCTGTCGCATCAAAAGAGCCTGGACAGCAGCCAGTGGCTACTGCGCGACAAGGTTGTTATAAAACAGCCGAACAAACCTTTCGAGGCCCTCACCCAGCCGGCGTTCCATGAAACAATGGAAGGAAAGATTCTAAAATACCTGCCAAGAGCCAGATGGTTTGGCGGCAAGGCTGAAGAAGTTATCAGGGTCAAGATCAAGGATGTGGTTTTTGTTCCTTATCCCGACGCTCTCAAGCGAGCGGCTTTACTGTTTATTGAAGTCCACTACAAGAAGAAAAGTCCGGAAGATTATCTGGTCACTATCACTTATACCGAGGGCGAGCGTGCCGATTTTATTCAGGCCGAACGGCCAGACCTTGTAATAGGCGACTTTGAGAATCCCTCCAACCCGCGCCAGACAGGCATATATCACGAAGCTATTCTGGACGCCGGCTTCGGAACAGCGCTCCTGGAGCATCTGTTACGCCGCAAGAAAAAGGTTGGTTCACACGGCACTATTACAGCCAGGACATATACAACGATCAAGCGGGACTGGCTATACGACATACCCGAGCCTGCTTTTACCTCTCTCGAGCAAAGTAATTCCTCATTGAGGTTTGGCAGGAACTTCTTCCTGAAACTCTTCCGCAGAATTGAGGAAGGACCCAACCCGGAAATCGAGATAGGGGCTCATTTCATCGACAAGTGCCCATTCCCGAATGCCACGCGTATAATCGGTTCCCTGATGTATGAACATGATGGAAAAGAATATGCCGTTGCTGCCGTGCATGAATACGTAGAGTCACAGCGTAACGGCTGGGAACTCTTTACCGATCATCTCGCCCAGCTGGCCGAAAGGATAGTTGCCACCGTTGACGAAGATGAGGGCGAAGATATCTATGATGAAAAAGCGAGCATGTTCGGCTACAAGTCGAAAAAGCGGCCGCCCGACTGGTTCCGTGAGAACATGGCCTATGCGTCAAGTCTGATGGCACTGTTAGGACGCCGTACAGGCGAGATGCATAAAGCCCTTAGCGCAGACTTCCAGGACAAGGAATTCAGGCCTGAAGACTTCACCCCGTTCTATCAGCGGGCACTCTACCAATCGATGCGCAACAGAGCATCGAGAGTTCATGATGAACTGGTTAAACTGAAAAAAGAAGAAGGTGAAAAAGGCGACGTCGTTCGTTATCTGCTTAAGAACTGGAATGTCATACAGAATCATCTGGATACCGTGAAAACCAAAATGTTCGGCGGCAGCCTGATGCGAATACATGGCGATTACCATCTGGGTCAGGTTCTGTTTACCGGCAAGGATTTTGTTATTCTTGATTTCGAAGGAGAACCATTGCGTTCTGTAAGCGAGCGCCGCCTGAAACGTTCTCCGCTTCAGGATGTTGCAGGTATGCTGCGTTCCATCGACTATTCAGTTTACTACTATCTGAAAGAGCGGATTTACAGAGAGGTCGACAAGGAAAAACTGAATCCGTGGCTACGCATATGGCGCCAGAGAATCTGCAAAAAATTCCTGGATGGCTACATGGAAAACGCCGACATGTCACTTTTGCCGGACAGCCCTAACAAGATCCGGCTTCTGACCGAGGTTTTCCTGCTTGAAAAGGCTCTATATGAAATAGAATATGAGTTGGTGACCCGCCCCGACTGGGTATGGATTCCACTTTACGGATTAAAGGATTTGATACCGACATTGATAGACTACAAAGCAGAAGGCATCTGAACACCAGGAACATTACATGCAACAAAAAACAGCTTCGGCTGAAGAACAGGCAAAAAAAATATTCGGAGAAGACATCGAAAAAGTATTATCCGCTTATCTCCCCGAGGCCCGGTGGTTTCGCAGCAAAGGAGATGAAATAGCTGATATTGGAATAGAAGACCTGGTCCCGATAAGCTCCGACGATGCTTCGACTACCGCGCTTGTATTCGTAAAAGTAAGCTATGACCGGAAAAGTCCGGAATTTTACCTGATGGGTCTGGGGATAGCGCCAGAACAAAACTCCCGCCCTGAACACACGATAAGCAAAACAAGCGGGGATGAAGCCGTTTTGTATAACGCCTTTGCCGATCCTGAATTCGGCAAATCACTCCTTCAAATGATCCTTGAACAGGAAACAATAGAAGGTAGTAAAGGCAAGTTAGTGCCAGCCCGCTACTTTGATATTCAGCACAAAGACGTCCCGTTGCCTTCGTTTAATGCGCTGGAACAAAGCAATTCTTCACTTACTTTCGGCAATCAGTGCTTTATGAAAGTTTTCCGCAATCTTAGCGAAGGAGTTAACCCGGAAGTTGAGATCGGGGCGCATTTTGCTACTAAAGCGCATTTTAAAAATGTTCCGAGAATAATCGGTGCACTCTCATACCTGAAAGACAAAGAAGAATATTCTCTGGCTGCGGTACACGAATATATCGAAGCCAAAGGAAGTTCGTGGGATTATTTCTTAAGCTGTATCGAGAAAGTCTCCATCGCGGCAAACTCCAATAATGACGTTGCAGATACATCGAAGCTTCAACCAGACAGCTCTTTCCCGGAATGGTTCCTCGCGGAAATCAGGCCCGCTGGTAAGCTGATGGACCTGTTAGGCCAGCGCACTGCTGAAATGCACAAGGCTCTGGGATCTGACGCCGGAGATGAACATTTTATTCCTGAGAGCTTCTCTGAAAAAAATCAGAAAGAACTATACCAGTCCGTCCATGACCGGGCGGCAAGAGTTAGAAAGGAACTTGCAAAACATGCCTCCCGGAAAGAAGCCAGCCAGAAACTCATCAATGATCTGGAAGAGAACTGGAACCTTGTCGACAGGCATCTCGAAACACTGAATTCATTGAGCTTTGCCGGACATTTAATTCGTATCCATGGCGATTACCATTTCGGGCAGGTTCTTTTTACCGGGAATGATTTCATCATACTGGACTTTGAAGGCGAACCTTTGCGCTCCATCGAAGAGCGCAGGCAAAAACGACTACCGCTACAGGATGTCGCCGGGATGCTACGCTCCATTGATTACGCCATCAATTACTATCTGAAAGATCAAGATCAGGATCAGGATCATAATAAATCAGATTGGCTGCGTTTATGGCGAGATCTAATGTGCGATAAATTCATGACAGGATATCTGAATTCTGCCGATATAAATTTACTTCCCGGCAGCCCTGTGAAAGTCAATCTGCTTACAGAGATCCTTATGCTGGAAAAGGCCCTGTATGAAGTTGAATATGAATTATCCTCACGTCCGGACTGGGTTTCAATTCCTTTAAACGGACTGAGAGATTTACTTCACTCGCTTACAAATCCTGAAGAGGCGCAACAGTGAAATCAGCCAGGAAAATTTCCCTGCTGCGGGCATTGGCAAGGACATACAGCATTCTGCCGTCCTTCGAGGATAACGACGGCAATATCTGCTGGGCAAAACCGGAAACACTGGCTGCCTTGATTAATGCCCTTGAAGGAAAGAATTTAATTGATGCAGAAAAGCCTTCCGAAAAGAAGATAAGAAAACTTCTATCCGATACACGTCGCCAGCGATTGGAACATTGCTTCCCGGAGTCTCTCGTTGCCTGGAACGGCAAGATTAAATTGAAAGGAATATGGCTCCCTGAAAACATTGGTGGCCAGCCGCTCGAGCTAATTTTAAAATCAAATCGCGAAGGAGAGATTAGAAAAAGCTGGGAGCCGGATCAGTATCAAACTTATTGTCGCGACTTCGGGGATCTTGGGACCTATTGTAAAGCCGATTTACAATGGCGTAAGAAAATCCCGTATGGTTACTACCATCTGGAACTTAGAAGTAATAATCAGACTATTGGCAGGTCATTCCTGATTTCTGCTCCGGAAAAAGTTACTATGCATGAGCCCTGCTGGGGCGCCTTCGGCCCGGCTTACGCCATGAGATCCAGGTCAGATTGGGGCATTGGATCATTCAGGGAACTGGGACAAGTTTGTAAATTCATAAAAAGCAGAGGTGGTCAATTTGTAGGCACCCTGCCGATGCTGGCTGGTTTTATGGAGGGAGAACGATCAAATCCCAGTCCCTATTCACCTGTAAGCCGGCTTTTCTGGAACGAGATCTTTCTGGATATCGATAGCCTTCCCGGCGTACCTCGCACTCAGCTCGATGAGCAGGACAAGACTGAACTGGAACGACTGCGCGAAGAAGAGCTGATTGACTATGAAAAAGTTTATGCTCTGAAAAAGAAATACCTTCTTAAAGCTTCTGAAAGATTTTTTGTAACCGGCGGCGACGACAGAGATGATTTTGAAATTTTTCTCTCCGAATATCCTTTAGCGAGCGACTATGCCAATTTCCGGAGCAAGGAATACCCGGAGCATGAAAGACAGGTCATGCGTCGCTACCATCTTTACGCACAGTTCGCCATACACAGGCAGTTGCTTGACCTTGGGGAAAAAGCAGCCTCTGGCGAAGCCGCAGAAATTTATCTCGATTATCCTGTGGGCGTCCATAATGACGGATTTGACGCCAGCCATATGAAACATCTCTTCATCCCCGGATTTAATGTTGGTGCCCCTCCGGATGAATTTTCCGATTACGGCCAGGATTGGGGGTTCATGCCATTGCACCCTGCTCGCCTGTCAAACGACGATTTCAATTACTTTCGTGATTCTGTGCATAATTACTTTCGTTACGCACGTATTATAAGGCTCGATCACATCATGGGATTTTACCGGATCTTCTGCGTCCCGCACGGAGACAAACCGGCAAACGGCTGCTACATCAAATACCCTTTTGAAACCTTTCTGGCAGTTCTCAATCTCGAGACCTGGCGGCATGACGGCGTTTTGATAGGTGAAGATCTTGGCACAGTCCCACCTCAGGTCCGCAAAGCCATGAATAAACATGGCATATTGCGCACATGGCTATTCCAGTTTTATCTTAAAAAGGATCCTGAAAAGACTTTCCGTTCGATTCCAAAGATGTGTTTAGCTGCATTGAATACACATGACATGGCTCCATTTAAATCCTTCTGGGAGAGTGAAGACGTTAAAAGGCTTGAAGATGTTGGAGCCCTGGAGCCGGAAAACGCCCGGCAAATATTGAAGGAACGTTCCGATGTACTGAAGGGCTGGAAAGACAAGAAAAATCCATTCATATTTGTAATGGAAAATATGGCCTTGTCTTCGGCACAGTTTTTGCTTGTTAACCTCGAAGATCTCTGGGGAGAAACACAACCACAAAACTTGCCTGGTACAACCGACCAGTATCCAAACTGGAGAAAGAAATTCCGCCAGTCTATTGAGGTCTGGATGAAAGACATGAATGTAAACAACATTCTGAAAACCATTGATAACAGCAGAAGAGCGAGGAAATAAAATAATGTATATCGGCGATACCAACCTCACCAAACATGACATCTATCTTTTTAACGAAGGTCGCCACTTTCACATTTACAACATGCTTGGCGCACACCCGCCTAAAGATGGTCGTAAAGGAGTGCACTTCGCTGTCTGGGCGCCAAATGCCAAGAAAGTTTCAGTGATAGGTGATTTTAATGGCTGGGACTCGAATAAAAATGATCTACATCCGGTAGAAAGCTCCGGCATCTGGGCAGGCGTAATTCCTGAAGCTGAACTCGGCTGCAACTACAAATACTACATCCAGTCTCATCATAATAATCATGTTGAACAGAAAGCCGACCCGGTGGCTTTTTGCGCAGAGTGCCCGCCGAAATCAGCTTCTGTTATCTGGGATCTCAGCTATGACTGGAATGACCGTGAATGGATGGAAACCCGTAGCGAACGTCAAGCAGCCAACAAGCCGATTTCCATTTACGAAATGCATCTGGGTTCGTGGAAACGTCGTGCAGATGAAGATTTCCGCATGCTCAGCTATCATGAAATTGCCGATGAGCTGATCCCTTACTTAAAGGAAATGAATTACACCCACGTAGAATTCATGCCCATTACCGAGTTCCCCTTTGACGGTTCATGGGGATATCAAACGACCGGGTACTTTGCCGCCACCAGACGATTCGGCGACCCGCAACTTCTTATGGAGCTTATCGACCGGCTGCATCAGGCAGGCATTGGCGTCTTCCTTGACTGGGTTCCATCGCACTTCCCCGGAGACGGCCATGGACTTGCATATTTTGACGGCACTCATCTTTATGAACATCAGGATATGCGCAAAGGATTCCATCCTGACTGGCAGAGCTGGATCTTCAATTTTGGGCGAGATGAGGTTCGCAGCTTCCTGATTTCCAGCGCAATGTTCTGGCTCGATAAGTATCATATTGACGGACTGCGAGTTGACGGGGTCGCTTCCATTATCTATCTCGATTACTCAAGAGAAGATGGCGAGTGGATCCCGAACATGTATGGAGGCAATGAAAACCTCGAAGCCTTAAGATTCTTGCGAGAGCTCAATGAAACTGTCTATGCACATTTTCCGGGCATTCAGATGATGGCCGAGGAATCAACCGCATGGCCCATGGTTTCTCGTCCCACTTTCATTGGCGGGCTGGGCTTCGGTATGAAATGGAATATGGGCTGGATGCATGACACGCTGAAATATTTCAGCCTTGAGCCGATCTTCCGTAAATATCACCAGAACGATATCACCTTCAGATGTATTTACCAGTTTCAGGAAAACTTCGTTCTCTCACTTTCACATGATGAAGTAACACACGGGAAAGGTTCGCTTATGGGCAAAATGCCCGGCGATGACTGGCAGAAATTTGCCAATATGCGGGCATTGTTCAGCTATATGTTCGCCCAGCCCGGCAAGAAGCTGTTATTCATGGGAGCAGATTACGGGCAATGGGAAGAGTGGAATCACAACCAAAGCCTTAACTGGCACCAGTTGGACTATGAACCACACCAGCAAATTCAGCGCCTTTATCGTGACCTGAACGGCGTATACAGCAATGAAAAAGCATTGCATGAACTGGACTTTGATCATCGCGGTTTTGAATGGATTGATGCCTCAGACTACGAAAGCAGTGTACTAAGCTTTATTCGTAAAGATCTTGAATGCGATGAGATGGTCATTTGCGCTTTCAACTTTACTCCTGTCCTGCGCGAGGGCTACCGTGTAGGTGTTCCGCAAGCAGGTCTCTGGGGAGAAATTTTTAACAGCGACCGCGAAGAATACGGGGGAGGCAATCACCTTAATGGTGAGAAGCATGCAATCCCCGGAGAAGTTCATGGCCATCCTCAATTTATTGACATTACATTACCGCCCTTGGGAGCGACTTATTTAAAATGGAAAAAAGAATAGAAACCAGAATTGCCCAGTTCACCGATCCGGCACAGCGAATCGGTACTACATATGTTCCCGGTAAGGGGACATATGTACGTATCTGGGCACCTAAAGCTCAAAATGTCGCCATCGAATGGGTTAACGGAAAAGACATCTCTGTAGCCCTGACCTCAGAAGAAAACGGCTATTACTCAGGTCTTTTCCCCAAAGCCAGACCGGGCGACCGCTATTTCTTCATTCTGGATACGGAAGACAAAATTCCCGATCCAGCATCCAGATATCAACCTGAGGGGATCTTTGGCCCTTCAGAGGTAGTTGAGCTTGAACACAACTGGCGAGATGACAGCTGGCAAGGTGTACCATTTTCGGAATGGGTAATTTATGAACTGCACACCGGATCATTCTCTGAAGAAGGTGATTTTGAAGGAATCATAAAGGATTTACCACAACTGAAAGAGATGGGAATCACAACGCTGGAGATCATGCCGGCGGCCCAGTTCCCCGGAAAACGTAACTGGGGTTATGATGGCGTATTTCCGTTTGCCGTGCAGAATAATTACGGCGGCCCTAAAGGACTTAAAGATCTCGTTGATGCAGCTCACCGCGAAGGACTGGCTGTTATTCTTGACGTTGTGTACAACCACCTTGGTCCTGAAGGTAACGTACTTTTTCGCTGTGGCCACTACACGCAGGACCGCTATCACACGCCATGGGGACAAGCGCTGAATTTTGATGGTCCATGGAGCGATGAGGTAAGAAGATATTTCCTGCAAACTGTCTGGCAATGGCTTACCGAATTCCGTCTGGATGGCCTGCGGCTGGACGCCATTCAAACCATTTTTGATACGGCCCCTGTACCATTCCTTGAAGAACTTACCCTTGTAAAGGAAGAAGCCGAACACGTGGTTGGCCGCTCAATCAATATTGTAGCGGAAACCGATATGAATGATTCACGTATCCTGCTGCCCCCCGGACAGGGAGGTATAGGCATGGATGCCCACTGGAATGACGACTTGCATCACGCAGTTCATGCTTACCTGACAGGTGAAAAGGATGGCTATTATCTGGATTTCGGCAACCTTGGTCAGATAGCCAAAATATACAGGAATGGTGTCTTTTACGACGGAGAGTATTCCATCTATCACAAAAGTATGCGTGGCAGATCATACGAAGGCGTGGATTCACGCCGTCTTGTGGTTTCTTCACAGAACCATGACCAGATCGGTAACCGGATGTACGGTCGCCGCCTGTCCGGTCTGGTAGATTTTGAAAGACTAAAGCTGGCCGCTGCCTGTATTTTCCTGTCACCCTTCACGCCGTTCTTGTTTATGGGCGAGGAACTGGCTGTAAAGAATCCTTTCCTTTATTTCGTTGATCATCATGATCCTGAATTGGTCAAAGCAGTTCAGGAAGGCCGCAAGCGTGAGTTCCAGGCCTTTGCCTGGAGAGGAGATCCACCAGATCCGGCTACGTTTGAGACTTTTGACAAATGCATTCTCAAAGACAAGAAACCCGTACCAGGTGAGTTGTCCGGTGTAATGACC
>CAZJRT010000002.1:0-31433 GCA_964548445.1 uncultured Pseudobdellovibrionaceae bacterium | reverse complement strand
GCCGGTTCATAGTAAAAACCCGGCGGTAATGCTTCGAAATGTCTGGACGCTAAGAGAGCTTATTAAAAAGCATGATGTAAAAATTGTTCATGCGCGGAGCAGGGCGCCAGCCTGGAGCGCCTGGCAGGCATGCAAGGGAACGAATGCGCATTTCATGACGACATGCCATGCCCCTTACAATTTCAAGGCATCGGCCAAAAAAGTCTATAATTCTTCCATCGCCAAAGGCGAGCAAGTGATCGCCATTTCCAGATTTGTAGCAGAGTATCTGAAAACCAATTTTCATGTAGAGGAAGACAGAATACCGGTAATTCCAAGAGGCATAGCTATTGAACGTTTCCATCCTACGGCAGTTACACCGGAGAGGATGATAACCTTATCGAAGGAATGGCGGATACCTGATGCTTCCAGCGTTGTGATGATGCCGGGACGGCTGACCAGGTGGAAGGGACATCATGTTGTTATTGATGCATTATACAAGCTGAACCGGCCTGATGTTTTCTGCGTTTTTGTGGGTTCAGATCAAGGACGTTCTGCCTACCGCAAGGAACTGGAAGATTATATCAATGAAAAAGGTATGGGCGGCAAGGTTAGAATTGTCGATCATTGTAATGATATGCCGGCTGCCTACATGCTGGCGACAGTTGCTTTGTCCGCTTCTACCGATCCGGAAGGATTCGGGCGGGTGCCGGTGGAAAGTCAGGCAATGGGGCGGCCTACAGTGGCTACAGATCATGGCGGTGCACAGGAGACTATCCTTCGGGGCGAGACTGGCTGGCTTGTGCCTCCGGGGGATGCTGATGCTCTGGCTGGCGCCATTAATGAAGCTCTTTCGCTTGAGCCAATGCAAAGAGCTATTCTTGCTACAAGGGCCATGTCTCACGTCGCCCAGAACTTTACCCGGCTGCAGATGGTTGAGAAGACTTTGGACGTTTATGCCGAGCTGCTGAAAAAGGATAAAAAGTCAGTATGAAACCCGCAAAGTCTTCCATTAGCGGAAACAGGCCGATCAAAAAGGTCCTCGTAATCAAGCTGAGCGCTTTGGGTGATTTTATTCAGGCGCTTGGTGCCATGGGGGCAATAAGGCGGCATCATAAGGATGCTCATATTACTCTTTTAACCACCAAGCCTTATAAAGAACTGGCTGAAGATTCCGGTTATTTTGACAAAATCTGGCTGGATTCAAGGCCTCGCTTCCATGAACTGGATAGCTGGTGGCGATTGCGAAAGACGTTAATCAACGGAAATTTCGACAGGGTTTATGATCTGCAGAACAATGATCGCACGGCGATGTACTATAAGCTGTTCCCTGGCCGCAAAAAACCGGAATGGGTTGGTACAGCACCGGGCGCCTCTCACCGGAATGTTTCTCCGGACAGGGCAAAAGGCCATGCTCTGGATGGGCACCGGCAGACATTGTTACTGGCAGGGGTTGATGATGTATGGCTCGATGATCTCTCATGGATGAATGCGGATATCAGCAGATTCAAGTTACCTGATAATTTTGCATTACTCGTTCCCGGGAGCGCTCCCAATCATCTTGAAAAAAGATGGCCTGCGCATTGTTTTGCTGATCTGGGGAACAGGCTGTCTGAGCAGGGAATTATCCCGGTTATACTTGGAACTACGAATGAGGCAGAAACATCGGCAGCTATAGCAAGAGACTGTCCTGATGCGCTTAATATAAGTGGTCAGACATCGCTCTATGAAATCGCAGTTTTGGCTCGCAGGGCAAAGCTGGCGGTGGGTAATGACACGGGTCCGATGCATATTGCCGCTGCTGTTGGTTGTCCCGGTATAGTGCTGTTTTCGAAACATACAGATCCGGTAAAACACGGTCCCAAAGGCAAAAAGGTCGTAATTATGCGCAAGGACAATATCCGTGAATTGCCACCTGAAGAGGTTTTTGAAGCTGTTGCAAGTTTGCTATGAACTGAAAGCGCTTTTAAATGTACAGATCGTCAGGGACATCATCAAAATCACCGGTGAAATCCTCAGGCTTAAATTCATTGTGATATAAATCCAGATCATGTTTGAAAATTTCGATCAACTTTTCTATATCTTCGCTTATAACCGGGATTGCAGCAAACTGATTTTCAACGAGGTATTGTGCGCGCTCGACAGTGTTTGATTCGTATTCCCTGATATCCTGGAAATTGACCATCATCTCTGACAAGCCGCGTACCAGCGCGAAGTAAAGGCAGATAAAACGCTCCAGAGTTACCATCGCCTCCAGTTTGCCGCGCATTCTGTTAAGGCTTGCCAGCTTTCCGCGCATATAGGGCAGATGATATTTGGCTATATATTTTTTAATATTTATTACTTCCTGGACATTGGCATCAAGAGCAGCGCGGATTTCCTGCGGGAATATATACAGCTTCCCTTCATCATTTACGATGTCGCGCTGATTTTTCATTATTGCCTGGATATATTGCTGTCCGGCACTTGAGGCTTTGCGCCGGGTTTGTTCCGGTGCGTTTTTGAAAGAGAATTTCTTTTTATAGGTTTGTACTTCACGTACGGCCTTTTCCGCCTTTGGAAACTTCGAGAGTCTCAAGGCTGAAGTATAGCCGCGACTCAATCTTTCTCTGTCATCGCCAGTGGCAATTTCATCAAGGGCATCGGAGAAATCCTGATATGATCTGTAGGCCGCTTCCAGTGCGACCAAACCCTTGCCCAGTCTTTCATCCTGCTTGTCTATTATGCGTTTGCGCTTTTTACGCTTGCGAAGCGACAAGTCGATATCGGAAGTCCACTCAACCTTTCTGCTGGCGCTAACAGATTTAATCAGTGCCTCTTCCTTCTTTATTTCTTCTTCTATATTAGACACATGAAAATTGGCCTGGAGCATACAAATTGTGTACTGAATTAAATTGTTCTGTATGTCTTCAAGCATGGACATTGACTGCTCACGCAATTT
Organism: uncultured Pseudobdellovibrionaceae bacterium; assembly: GCA_964548445.1. Classification (GTDB taxonomy): domain Bacteria; phylum Pseudomonadota; class Alphaproteobacteria; order Micavibrionales; family Micavibrionaceae; genus RZZS01. The sequence goes on along the minus strand of CAZJRT010000002.1, from coordinate 28,513 downwards.
AACTATTTCCTGAGGCTCTGCGACACTTTTCGGTTTTCCGTTATAGGCAGTAATAAGCGCGTTCGTGCTGGCAAATAAGTCGTTTAAAAGACTTTGCACCTCTTTTTTAGCGTTATCGAAGGCAGTTTGCTCGTTATGGCCGCTATATTGAATTTTTGCCTGTATATTTTTTGAAAGGGCATTTTCAAGATCAGACAGGCTTGCGCCTCCGGGAATAGACAAAGTTTCATAAATAGTTGCTTGCGACATGATTGAGCTCAAAATTAAGAAAAGTATGTTGGCACTAGTATGATAGATCAAAATAATTCTTATTAAAATGCCTTTGATAACCCGGTTAAAATAACAGAGTTTTTTACCGGCGCCAAAGCACCCGGCATGCAGACGGCCAAGCGGCAAAGCGAGCCGTACCAGTCGTAGATGCGATGATATAGCAGATTATTTCTTCGCCAGTTTTTCCCTCGCCGGCTCCACATCCTGTTCAGGATCGGCTTTATATTCAGTTTTATAACGTGCAATCTCGCGCTGGAACACGGCAACGATTTTTTCACTGTCGGATCGGATTACCGGAATATCACTGAAGCGACTTCCCGAGAGATATTTGGCCTGATCAATTGCGCCGGATTCATATTCCCGAATGGTCGGGAAGTCGGTCATTGGTTCTGTAAGGCCACGTATCAATCTCAGATAAAGGCGCATCAGGCTGTCGAGCGTTCCAATAACAAGCAATTTGTCTCTAAGGCGGTTAAGGCTGGCAAGCTTACCTTCCATGTAGGGCATATGGTACTTGGCCATATATTTCCGGATGTTTTTGAGTTCGTGATCATTTGAATCAAGCTTCATACGTATTTCTGCCGGGTGGAGGAAAATGCGCGACTCTCCCGTATCCAGTTCGTCTTTGTTTTCAACAATCATTCCCTTGAAACGTTTGCCGGCTTCGATGGCCGCCTTGGTCTTTTCAGGCGGAGCACCTTTTAGCGCAAACTTTTTCTTATAGCTTTCTATTTCCTTCAGGGCCTTTTCTGCTTTTGCGAATTTCCCGGTTCTCAGGCCGGAGGTAAAGCTCCTGCTAAGCTTTTCCCGATCTTCGCCGCTGGCGATCTGTGCAAGAGCATCAGAGAATGCATTGAAGTGTGGAGCCGCTCTTTCGATAATCAGATAGGCATTGGCCAGACGCTTGTCCTCTTCGTCAATTTCTTTTTTGCGTTTTTTAAGGCGCCTAATCGCTATATCCATATCTGAAGTCCAGACGATTTTCTTCTGGCCCGCGTTTAAATATTTTTCTTCCTTGCGGATTTCCTCACGTACCAGGGTCGTATTACGGTTGATGTGCATATAACACAAAGCGAACTCGATCAGGTTGTTTTCTATCTCTCCCAGTAATTCAGAGGCCTGTTCACGGAGTTTGCGGACCTCTGCTGGCTCTGCTTTGTTTACGGGCCTTCCAGCAAAGCCGGTTATAAGGGAGTTTGTATGATCAAAGAACAGATGGAAATAATGCCTTATCTCCTTTTCCTCTTCCCTGATAGCATTCACATCATAGGTCTCGACAACCTGCTGAATTTTATTCTGGATTTTGTCGAGCAGAGCTTTTTCAAGGGTCAGTAGATCTGATCCATTAGGGATTGCTAATTCTTCAAAAATCGTCAGTTCTGACATGGCTTCTTTTACAGGATCACAATGTAGGGTATCGTTATATGATAATAAAAAAATATAAACTAAATCCTAATCAAAATGCCTTTGACAACCGGCAAAAAATAATGCAGCTAATCTCTCTTGGAATAACAAGTTAAAAAAACATCCGGGGCGACGCCCCAATTAAAAAAGGAGTAAAACGTGGCTTTATCTTCAGAGGAAAAAGGCTTTAAGCGCATATGTACCAGCTGTGGCACCCGTTTTTATGATATGGGCAAACGACCGATTATATGTCCCAACTGCTCGGTCGAATTCAGTTGTGAAGTTAAAACTCGGGGCCGTAAAGGTCGAGGCTCCGAAGCTGATACAGCTATGGCAGAAACGAAGACGGTTGAAGATGCTGCGTCTAAAAAGAAAACAAATGAAAATGCTGATGAAAACATTGAAAAAGAAGAAGATGTTGTCAGCATGGATGAGCTCGAAAAAATAGAAAAAAGCGGCGATGACGATGAGGAAGACATCGATCTTGATGATGACCTCGATGATATCGACGATAATCTTGATGATGACCTCGATGATGACCTCGATGATGACCTTGATATTAATACCAAACTGGACGTGGATACTGATTAGGTGTTTATATTTGACAGATAGCGAAACTTTAAATGCTGAAAACCCTCCATCTTTACGGAGGGTTTTTTACTTTAGATTCATTAACCTTCGTGTCTGACTTTTAAACTGTTTATGTATAAGAGCACAAAATAATACATAAACAATTCTTCCACTTCGCTTGCTCTTTCAAAGATTACCAGGCCAAAAATTTCTCCGATCTTTTCGGCAATTTTGACGCCGACGGCCAGCATGGCGATTAGAGAAAGTTCCGGTGGTGGATATATAGGCTCAAACCTCCCCGGTATGATTTCAGGTTTCGTTTTCTTCAATAAAGGAATTAGTATTCCACCAACAATGATGCCGGCCAGTAGAAGCAGCCTCGGTTTCTGGTCGAGCCATGAGGTTGTGTTATGAAGGTTTGTCTCTCCCTGATCGTTTATTGCCAGCCAGCTCTCCGGTGTTGACCATTCAAAGAACTGCTGTCCCCAGCTTATCTCCTCGCCTCCTACATAAAAACAGCCGGCGGCGGCAAGGGCGACCCATATAGCAAGCCATGGATGCTTTTCGTTGGCATAACTGGCAAGCAGTCGTAACGAAAGGATAAAAGCTGATAACAGTACAAGGAACTGTAGTAGCTCGTGAGGGCCATTTTCCGAATGAAGGGCGCTCAGGATATTGTGTGGCAGAAATATTTCCCCCAATACCTGAAGAGAGATAAAGGCAAGAGGAATCCCGAGCCACCATACAGAGGAAACGGATCTATTCATTACCTTCTCCGGAAATCAGTTAAAAAGCTTTTACAGCTTTACCGATTTTCCTGTTACTTGCAACCGGATTGCCAGCGCCAGTGCCAGTCTTGTCAGTTAGAGGAAGGCGGACAGTGAATGTGCTTCCCAGTCCTTCTCCTTTGCTGGTGACAGTAATCAAACCGTTATGCATTTCAACGTAATTCTTGGCCAGGGCTAGCCCTATTCCCAGTGAGCCCCCGGAAGTTTTACCTTTATTCATTCCAGCCTGCTTGAACATATCGAAGATGCAGGGTTGCATTTCTTTTGTAATACCAATGCCGTTATCGGTAACTTTTATAATCACATGTTCATCATTTTTCTTGACACAAATTTTGATATGCCCACCGTCAGGCGTATATTTGGAGGCATTGTCCAAAAGGTTTGAGATTACCTGTGTCATGCGTGTAAAATCGGCTTCGATTACAAGTGCTGGTTCCGGATTTTTTATCGTTAATTTGTGTTCGTGTATTTTTAAAGTTTCCGAGCAGGCCTCTGTCGCCCGTTCAATAATGCGGCCGATTTGAACTTGCTCCTTTATAAATTCTACTTTGCCCTGCCTGATCCGGGAGATATCCAGAAGATCGTCGATCAGCCGCATCATGATACAGATCTGGTCTTTCATTACATTAACACATTTATGACGCTGATCATCGCTGGTGTCCGGGTGTCCCAGAACTTCGGCGGTATTGCTTATCGGCCCCAATGGATTACGCAATTCGTGGGCGAGAGTTGCAAGAAAAGTATCCTTGTGTTGATCCGCTTCCTGCAAGGCTCGTTCTGCTTTCTTGCGCTCGGTGATGTCTGTGCCTGAAAAGATTAAATGTGTGATGCTATCAGTTTTGTCGTACATGGGCTTGAGCTGGAAATCGATAATCATAACAGAGCCGTCACCGGCCACGATTTCCGTGTCGAAGCGAGCCGTTTCGCCTCTCCCCGCGGTTTCTATTGCCACGCGGATTTTTTGTCTTTCTTTTGGGAAGTCCGACCACCATCCTATTTCTTCAAACGGTCTGTCTGCCAGATCATCGGCGGTTGCTCCAGCGATCTGCAGGGCTCTCTGGTTTGCCTGTATCAAGGTTCCGTCGGGCTTCAGAACGCCTGCAAGCACGAAGAGACTGTTCAAAACATTCCTTAAAAAGTTTTCACTCTCCTTAATGACTTTCTGGGCTTCCTTGGTGAGGGTGGTGTCTGAAACTACGCCCAATACTTTGACGGGATTGCCTTGTCCGTCCTTTATTAAATGCAGGCAATTCCATACGGGGACGTAATGACCTTTTTTGTGCTCCATACGATATTCAGCAATTTTATAGGAATCATCTCCTTCTATGAAAGCTTTGCATCGATATATTTCACGTTCCCGGTCATCGGGATGAATTCTCTCAAGCCACCATTCAGTATTATGGTCGGCTTCTTCGGGACGGAAGCCCAGGACGTTATAAACCCCGTCTGATCTGAATACGTAATTTTTTATAAGATCCCAGTAAAAAATATAGCTTCCTGCGCCATGGATGGCCAGCAACAGACTGTCAGCATTCTTCTTCCATGCGGCGCGTTCTTTTTCGATTTCGGCTATGTTGAGTATATCCAGTTCGAAGTTGTGTTCGGGAATACTGTCCTGTATGGAGAAGTATAGTCCTATAACATTGTCGTGTTTGCCTGTTATGCCGCTGACATGCAAAAGATATTTTTTTCTAAGCCGACCATACCTGCCGAGTTTCAGGCGTACGGCAATTCTTTCACCGCCCAATGCCCTGCTTAGCAAATCTTTAACCGTTTCTTGCTCTTCAGGAGAATCTTTCATGGCGCTGAGAATGCTTTCTCCGGCACTGATGTTTTTCCCGTATATAGTCTCCAGTTCACTCGTGAGGGCGGAATTCATGGTGTCTACTTTGAAGTCGGTATCCAGAAGGGCGACGAGATCAGGGGAGCATTCTATGATCCCGGAAATATATTCGAAATATTCAGGGTGCTTTTGCATTTCAATCCCTCCCCGTAAAAATCAGGCCTATCTTATTCCTGGGTTTATAAATCCAAAGCATAGCTTCACTATATCTGAAGTTTTATATAGCTAACCTGATTAACAATACAACTATGAAATGGTTTCATAAAAATATTTTGAGGTTTATCAGGTAGTCCTAATATAGCGGGCTTTATGTCTAAGTATATCAACCGAAGGCTTTTTAAGTAAAGCAGTTGTCCGCTTCTATGCGTTGTATATCTTGTATAAATTGTTTTTTCATTAATTTTTGGCCAAAAATTGGTTTCGAATACTTTTTTCTTATATCTTTTTTATAATTAATTCTGGCAAAGATTTAGCAGGATACAAAAGGAGTGCATGGAAAGTAATGGCAGCAATTGCCAGTCATACGTATCAGGAATTAAGCGAGACCCGTTTGCGCCGGATCATCGACAATATGAATACGTTTATTGCGGAGCTGGATCTGGAGGGACACATACATGAAATTAATGAAGTAGCTTTGCGTTCAGCCGGTTTAAAACGAGAGGATGTGATAGGTGCGAAGTTTTGGGATTGTTACTGGTGGACTTATGACGATGAAGTCGTTGACCGCCTGAAAGCAGCTTTTCTCAAGTCGATAGAGGGTGAGACGGTTCGTTATGACGAAGCTATTCGCATTTCCGGAGATGAGCGCATAACCGTTGAGGTTATGCTTTCGCCAGTAAGGGATGCGGAAGGAAAAATAACGCACATAATACCGTCAGGGGTTGATATCAGCGCCCGGAAAGTGGCCGAGGATTATATAAAAGATCAGGAAAAAAAGTTTCGCGAAACTTTTGAAAATGCTGCTGTTGGCATGGCTCACGTAGCAAAAGATGGCAGGTGGCTCCGGGTAAATGACAGGCTTTGCAAGATCACAGGTTATAGTCACGAAGAATTTTATCAAATGACATTCCAGGATATCACCCATCCTGACGACATGCCCGCAGATACGGCAAACAAGGCGCGATTACGGCGTGGAGTTATCGATTATTACCAAATGGAAAAGAGGTACTTTTGTAAAAACGGCGAAATCATCTGGGTGAAACTGACGGTCAGTACAGCCGGTGATATGCACGGTGACGAGACATTTTTCATCGCAATTATCGAAGATATATCAGAGAGTAAAAAACTTGAAACTCAAGTTGCACGAGAAAGCGAGAGGAAGAGCCAGTTTCTGGCAACGTTATCTCATGAACTGCGTAATCCGCTGACGCCTATTAATAATGCCTTTTCCTTGTTAGAGCGAAATAATTTACCCGATGAAAAGCGGGAGCAGTTGATAGCGACAGGCAAGCGGAGCACAGAGCATCTTGTGCGACTTGTCGAAGACCTTCTCGACATTACTCGTATAAACCGTGGCAAAATTGAGTTGCAGAAAAATGATTGCCGTTTTCTGAATATTCTGGAAGAAGCCATGGAAGAGACACGCTCGCGAGTAGAGGAGAGGGGGCAAACGCTAACCCTGGCATGTGACGAGCAGGAAGAGATGGTCATATATGGTGATTGTTCCCGGCTCAGACAGGTGTTTTCCAACATCTTGAATAATGCCAATAAATATACTCCTCAAGGGGGCGTTATCGAGATTTTTTGTTGCAGGAAAGAAGGCGCAGTCGAGGTGGTTATACAGGATGACGGACCAGGCGTTCCCATTGAGTTACTGGATGATATCTTTGAGATATTTGTACAGGCAGAAGACCCCTTGAAACGTTCGGAAAGTGGCCTAGGTATAGGTCTGGCACTGGTCAAGGAGATGGTGGGCCTCCATGGCGGCAAGGTCAAAGCGGAAAATCGGGCGCAGGGCGGAATGAGATTTACAGTCCTTTTGCCTTTGAAGGAATGAATTTATGCGGGTACTGGTCGTTGATGATAACAGGGATGTAGCCCAGACTGCCGCTATGATTTTTGAGATGTTTGATTGTCAGGTGGAAATAGAAAGCGATCCAACGAATGTATTGGCCAGAGTCAAAGCTTATAAGCCTGATTTAATCATCATGGATATTGGCATGCCAAAGATTAATGGCTACCAGTTATGCCGGGACCTGCGAGAGCATGGGCTGGCGGAAACAACTATTATTGCTCATACCGGGTGGGGGAGCAGCGAAGATAAGAAACGTGCCGAAGAGGCCGGTTTTGACGATGTTCTGGTCAAACCGGTCAGTATTGATCGGTATCAGGAAGTCGTCATCAAAAACCAGGCCGCTTAGTCAGAAGGCCACTTTCTATTCCACCGTTACACTTTTAGCAAGGTTCCTTGGCTGATCAACGTCTGTCCCTTTGGTGACGGCAACGTGATAGGCAAGCAATTGCACGGGGATGGCATATAGAATAGGCGCCACGAAATTATGTACTGTGCTTAAGGTCACCGACCATGAAGTATGGTCTTCGAGTTTTTTTGCGCCCTTCTCATCAGAGAACAGCAAAATCTTGCCGCCTCTGGCTACCGTCTCCTGAACATTAGATGCAGTTTTGTCAAATAATGGATCATTAGCGGGCGCCACCACAACAACCGGTACATTTTCATCGATTAGCGCTATTGGGCCATGCTTCATTTCGCCTGCCGCGTAGCCTTCAGCATGGATGTAGGAAATTTCTTTGAGCTTTAAAGCTCCTTCGAGTGCGATGGGATACATTCCTCCCCGCCCCAGATAGAGCATGTCCCTGGCTTTGGCTACGTCTTTGGCAATTTCCTGAATAGTCTCGTCATGGTTCAGGATTTCAGAGGCGATCGCAGGCAGGTGCCGCAGAGCATCGATAGCCCGGTTTTCCTGCTCTTCCTTTAACGCGCCGGTTTTCATGGCCAGTGATAAAGCCATGCAGGCAAGTGTCGTTAGCTGGGTAGTGAAAGCCTTGGTAGAGGCAACACCGATTTCCGGCCCGGCCAGAGTATGAAGCACCAGATCGGATTCCCGCTCAATGGTGCTTTCTATGGTATTGACTACTGACAGGATGGTTTGGCCGGAGCGTTTGCAATAACGCAAGGCTTCTAACGTGTCCAGCGTCTCGCCACTTTGAGAAATGAATATAGCCAGTCCATTTTCGGGCATGGGAGCCTCGCGGTAGCGGAATTCGGAGGCGATGTCGATTTCGCATGATTTTCCGGCGATACGCTCGAACCAGTATTTGGCTACCATGCATGCGTAAAAGGCTGTGCCGCAGGCTACCAGCGTCAGACGTGGAGCCTTTTCCATGGCCTCCAGAATTCCCTCAGGCAGAGTGATCTCCCCGGTCGCAGGATTGATAAAAGAATTGAGCGTGTCGGAAATAACGGCTGGCTGCTCATAGATTTCCTTGAGCATGAAATGGGGGTACTCCCCTTTGCCGGTAGTTGCACCACTTTGAGCGGTGATTCTGACGGGGCGCTCAACTTCTTCATTGTCGTTGATATAAATGCGTGCCCCGCTGCGAGTAGCGACCACTCTGTCACCATCTTCCAGAAAGCAGATTTTTTGTGTTAAGGGCGCAAGCGCATAAGAATCTGAAGCCAGAAACATCTCGCCGTCACCATAACCAACTGCCAGCGGAGTTCCTTGCCGAACACCGATCATCAGGTCGTGTTCACCAGCGAAGATCATGACAACTGCATATGCTCCTTCCAGTCGCTTGAATGTAGCGTTTGCTGCATCCTGTGGGCTCATTCCCTGATTAAGGTGATGAGTGGCCAGCAGGGCAATGACCTCGGTGTCAGTTTCAGTTTCAAAACGATACTGGTGAGTTTGCAGTTCTTCCTTCAATTCCTGATAATTCTCGATAATGCCATTATGCACTACGGCTAATTTATCGGTAGCATGCGGGTGGGCGTTAATTTCATTAGGCAGGCCATGCGTTGCCCATCGGGTGTGCCCAATTCCTATAGTGCCGGGCAGAGGTTCTTTTTTCAGGCGCTCTTCCAGATTGGAAAGTTTTCCCTTGGTGCGGCGCCTGTCGATATGACCATTTTCGAGAGTTGCAATGCCAGCACTGTCATAACCTCGATATTCAAGGCGTTTCAGGCTTTCCAGTAATAGCGGGGCAGCTTCTTTTTCGCCAACTATGCCAACTATTCCGCACATGCTTTTTTATCTCCCAATTGCGTGACCGGTAATTCGAATAATCTATTAATCCTGTATTGTGCTCAAAACACAGATTGTTACGTGATGTTGCAAGCCATTAGTATATATAGCCATTAGGTTTCCATAATTTTGTTGAATTATGTCCTGCCATTATTTATGCTGGCGCAATCATTACGGCAATACTTTGGCTTGTCTATGGGAACAAAACAGAATTTATAATAGTAAGATGTTCTGTAAGCTAAAAAACAGAGGTGTGAAATTGAGTAATCTGGCAAGACAGCAAACGGGCCACGTCGGCTCGCTGGATAATGCGATCAGAGATATCGAAGGTAAAGTCGATAACTTCAGGGGCTTTTATCCTTCGGAAGCATTAGAAATTGGCAATGAGCTACAGCTCTTAAAGAAAGCTGTTTTTAATTATCAAAAAACAACGGAAGATACACACGCGGATTTCTTTGAATGCCGTCAGGCTTCGCGCTCTGTGAGTAAGGCAATTACTGGATTGCGGATGAGCTTGCTGGAGTGCTTTCAGACAGCGCCGGAAAGTGGAAGACACTATTTTTCTGAATTGCTGGACAAGACACTGGTTTCGCTGTGGGATCCGCATATCCGGCACGATATGGATACTTATAGTGAGCAGCAATTATCTATGATGTGCGATTCTGTTTTGAAAATCGTAAGAGCATTTGAAGATTGTCTCGGGCATATTTCAGATAAAACATCCGAACTTGAAGAGACAGCAAACAAAAACGAGAACACGTTAAGTGAGCTGAAAGGCAGGCTTTCCTTGGTCAGACCGGCACCCGGACAATATTACAGTCCGGTAATCCTTAAAGCTAACGGCAGGAACCGCAATCAAAGAAAGAAACCGCATCTGAGAATAGTTAAGTAATTCAGCGACTACTGGCTGTTTATTATTTTCAGGCTATAGATGCCTAGCCCGTGTTCGTGATCAGGACTATTTGTCCTGGAAACCGTAACTCTAAAAACTGTCGGCTTGGTATCCATTACCGGATTAACGCCAGACCAGGTTAAAAGGCCTGATACCTTGTAAACCCAAAAATAAGTACCATTGACCACGCCTTCATCCTGAAGGGCCGGTTCTTCCAGCAGGGCAAATTGCTGGATCAACATTTGATTCTGAAGTGCCGGTCCCATTTGCGAGCGGATTTCATTGTAAGTGTTTTGTCCGGCGCTGGTGAAATAACGCTCAAGGGCAAGACGGGTAAGTTCCTGATAGTCGTTAAAAGCAAAGGAAAAGCTGTCGACCATCGCCGTTTCCAGCCATTCTTCAACGGCTGGATATTGGCCTTCAATCTCTTCAAAGGACGCGGCGTCGAGAGACTGCCCAAGGGCGGAGGGGCATTCTTCAGCAAAAGAAAGCGCAGGCATAAAAGTCAGGAAAAACAGGAACACAAGCAATTTCAATATGACCTCCCTTCGGCAAGATTCCAGCGATCAATGGCTATGCCTTTTGGATGAACAGGGTCAGCGGAGCGAATTACCCTAATATGCAAAGTCATAAACAAGGGCAGCTGCCCGGACGAATTTGAAAGAAGCATAAGCGGTACATCATAGTTCCAGACATAACGATTGCCGGAGACACCGGCATAAATGAGCACAGGGACATGCTGGATCAAGGCGCTGGCAGATGTATTATTACGAATGAAATTGCTGAGTTTTGGGTTGTTTTCCAAAAGATAGCCAAACTCCTCTTCACCCCGGTTTGTGAAATTCTTGTTTGATGGCCCGGCAAGAGTCCCGTCTTTTACAGTTAATGATGCCATGGCCGCGCCTGCCAGCCAGTTCGCTACCTGAGGAAAGGATAAATTGGGCCGCACTCCCGCTGGATCAGAAAGTCCGGTCAGGCCCGGCTGGTCAAGCGGCTTGCCTGCAGCCGTACTCAACTCGCAAGCCAGGGCTTGGGAGATGGTAAAAGTAAAAAGAATAAACAATATAAAACGCATGGTTACTGCCTTTGCCAGTTTTCAAATATCATGAGTCAGCGAAAAGAGAAAACTTTGTGCAGTATTTTTCTAATGCACTGTTCCGTTGCTCTCATTGATATATAATCCTTTTCAGAGGAAATAACTCATAAGGAGAAAACAGGAAATGCTCGGATTTTTAAAATCACTTAAAAAGGGGAAGCTTAAGCCTTCGGGATGTTGTGGCGCCAAGGCGGAAGAAGTGATGTCGGATAAGGTAGGCGATAAATGCTGTTCCGGAGAAGACAAGAGCGATAACAAGTCAGGTGGCTGTGGCTGCGGATGTGGCTAAGAAGCTTTGGCGCTGTATCTTTTTAGAAAGATATGGGTGAAGAAAACAACCAGTAGCCAAAAAACGAACCCGCCAAACAAATAAATTGCTGTTTTTGCGGTGGGATTAATTATCAACTGCATAATCGAATCTCCGACAATTCCCCTGGCTATGGCGCCCGGGGTAAGTGCCAATAGTGTGCCGGCCAGATAATCAAAGAAAGATACGGAAGACACACCGGCGGCGAGGTTCATGGCACCATAAGGGGCGATGGGAATAAACCTGATGGCGGTTACTCCTATGGTGCCAGCATCACTGAACTTTCTGTCCAGTTGCTGTAGCCGGGGTCCCATCAGGCGGCGAAGAAATCTTTTGCCTATTGTCCTGCCGGTTTCAAACATCAATGCAGCACTGAGCATGGCTCCGGCCAGGCCGTAAAGCACGCCCCAAAACGGACCAAAAATCATGGCTATCATTAAATTAAGGGCCATCACTGAAAGCATTAAGTATCCAGCTACAATGTAAATCCCCAGCACTATCGGCAGTGCATACGGGGAGCCTCTGGCCTGTTCCAAAAATCTTTGAAGAAAATCCTGAATTTGTCCGAAGTCGATTTCAGATAGTGGCGTTAATTCCAATGCAGCCGTAGTGGCTGCAACGACTATAGTGGCTAAGGTGATGATTGCAGCTAGTTTTTTTGAAATACTCACGTATAGATAATTATACTTCTATATCAATTATCAACCCGCGAAGATCCGGTGGAGTGTCGTTGGTGACTGGAACCAGAGCTCTGCTGCGTTTAATTTTACGGGGAAATACGTAAGTTCCAGTATGCAGGGTTGTCTTTCCGTCAAATATTCCATTTACACTCGTCACTATTGACTGGTTTATCATAAAACGTTCTACAAATACTGGTCGCCAGTCAGTGGAATACATTGCTCGCTTCACGTAATTTAGTGACGCTAACTGCTCAAAGCTGTGATAGTTCTTACGGCCAGCGGTGATCAAATGCTTGTTTCTCGGAAAAAAATGGCTTATATCGATGTTATGATTTTAGCTGGAATAAAAAATCTGCTTCTTCTTCGACTTATTAGCCCCTGGGTGCAGGCGGGCTGATCGAGTCGCATTCCCGGCATTCAGGGGTTTTCAAACCAAACGCGACAAGCTAATCAACAGGCAATTAATTGAAGAGGAGGCATATCCATGCCTGATAATATAGTAATTTTCGATACCACCTTGCGCGATGGCGAACAGTCTCCTGGCTGTTCGATGAATATTGACGAAAAAATACGTATGGCTCGTCTGCTGGACGAGTTGGGCGTTGACGTTATCGAGGCGGGTTTTCCAATCGCTTCTCCGGGAGATTTTGAAGCAGTTCAAAAAATATCATCTACTGTAAAAAACGCCACAATTGCCGGTTTGGCAAGGGCAAGGCAGGGTGATATTGAGGCTGCGGCAAAAGCAATTGAAAAGGCTCCCAGCAAGAGAATTCATACCTTTATCTCTACCAGCCCTTTGCACATGAAGTACAAGCTCAATATGGAGCCGGAAGCGGTTCTGGAGGCGGTTACCAGTAGTGTGACGATGGCTCGTCAGTTTACGGATGATGTTGAGTGGTCGGCGGAAGATGGTTCGCGCACTGAAGATGATTTTCTTTGTCAATGCGTGGAGGTGGCGATTAATGCCGGAGCCACTACGATTAATATCCCGGATACTGTTGGTTATACAACGCCAGCTGAATATGCGGCGATATTTGAAACAGTTATGAACCGGGTTCCTAATGCAGACAAGGCTATCTTCTCGGTGCATTGTCACAATGATCTCGGGCTTGCTGTTGCCAATTCTCTGGCCGGGGTGCTGGCCGGGGCCCGGCAGGTTGAATGTACAGTTAACGGGATTGGCGAGCGTGCTGGTAATGCAGCGATGGAAGAGCTCGTGATGGCAATGCGTACGCGCCCTGATATCTATGACTACGGAAACAGCATTAATACGAAGATGATTACCAAGGTTTCCCGGACTTTGTCGACGATAACGGGATTTAATGTTCAGCCAAACAAAGCGATCGTCGGAGCTAACGCTTTCGCTCATGAAAGCGGCATACATCAGGATGGCATGCTGAAAAATGCCCAGACTTATGAGATTATGACTCCGGAATCTGTTGGTTTGCATAAATCTGAACTGGTAATGGGCAAGCATTCAGGCCGTCATGCATTTAAAGATAAGCTCGGCCAGCTCGGTTATGAACTGGGTGAGCAGGAAATCGAGGATGCTTTCTATCGCTTCAAGCAACTGGCTGATAAAAAGAAGCAGGTCTTTGATGATGATATTATGGCGCTTGTGGATGATGAAATACTGCGGGTTGGAGAGCGTATAAAATTTGTCTCTCTGCGTATAGCTGCAGGCTCTGAAGGGCCACAAACAGCGGATCTGGTTCTTAAGGTGAATGGAAAAGATGTTTCTTCGCATGCCGAAGGTAATGGCCCGGTTGACTCGATATTCAAGGCAATCAGGGAAAGCTGCCCGCATCCTGATGCAAGGTTGCAGCTTTATCAGGTGCACGCGGTGACCGGCGGTACAGATGCGCAGGCTGAAGTTACGGTTCGTCTTGAGGAAAATGGAAAAACAGTTAACGGTCAGGGGGCGGATCCTGATACGCTGGTAGCTTCCTGTCGCGCATATCTGCACGCGCTTAATAAGCTCTATGTAAAAAGAGAGCGACAGGCGCCAGCTGACGGTCCATAATTTCATATTAATGCCGGAATGCGGGCAGATATCTGGTGTTTTTAAGATTCCTCATTCCGGCCCTTTTTTTGCCGATTTGCGGGTACATATTTTTTTTGGAACAAAATCTACTATGTTAATATTTTAGACGTAATGAGCATGAATAAGGGAATGATGAGAAATAGCTACGATGCGAGCTCCCGGGCCGATCAACAGAAGAAAGCTTCTGTGATAGGGAAGGTGCATCTATGGCTTCGCGCAGGACATGCGAAGTTTTTCCGTCATGATCTAGAAGATCGTCTTGGTCCCTGGGGGATTAATATTGACGATTTTATCAATAAGTTTGATGCGCAGTCGCGGCAAATTGCCGGGGCTCCGGTACCTGTTGTTGTAACTATATATGACGATGAAACATATGAGTTCGAATTTGGCCGGATCTCGCATGTAAAGCCACCGCTTTCTCCAGAGGCGATGGATCCTTTCAGGCACTCATAAAGTCGAGTTCTGCAAAAAACGAATATCTGCAATTCAACTATTGCATATCTCCTCGGGACGGTTTATGCTCCCCGGTATAAACGAACTACGTCTTAGGGGCTTAAAAATGAAAAATTATCTACTATCCGCCACGGCGCTCGTGGCGACCCTCGGTTGCGGCCAGGTTATAGCGGCAGAACCTTTTGGGCCATTAGCGGGAGAGTTTTCCGCAAATGTGGCATTCACAAATAATTATATATTCCGTGGCATATCCCAGTCGGATGAAAGCTGGGCGATCCAGGGCGGGATGGATTATGCGCATGATAGCGGTATTTATCTCGGAGTCTGGGGATCTAACGTAGATTTTAACGATAATGATGAAGCTTCTGCAGAAATTGACGCTTACGTCGGTTGGGCAGGTGAATTCAATGGCGTCTCGGTAGATCTCGGAGGGATCTATTACTGGTATCCGGGCGCTGATAGTGATCTTGATTACGATTATTTCGAGCTGGCGGCATCGGCAGGGTATGACTTTGAATACTTCAGTGCCGAGGCTGGAGTAAATTATTCGAGTGACTACTTTGCAAGCTCGGATGATTTCTGGTATCCGCACGCTGGTATAGAAGTTCCGCTCCCTTATGAATTCACATTAAGCGCAGGTGTCGGTTACAGCGATATCGAGGATGAAGTCGCTTTCGGAACGCCTGATTACTGGGATTATAATATTGGTATTGGCTATAATCTCTATGATTTCGATGTAGCGGTTCAGTTTGTTGACACGGATCTTAGTCGCAATGAATGCGCTGATAATTGTGATGAGAGCCTTGTTCTCACTGTATCCAGAAGCTTTTAGGAAATAATGCTTTTCACTTTGGTAAACACGTTATGAAACATTTCTTCGGTTAGCCGGCCTGTTTGCGTGTTGTACCGGGAGCAGTGATAACTATCTATCAATGTAATGGGGCCGGGCAGTTGATGCTCGGCTCCATGCGCAAAACGGAAAGCGCTTTGTTTTACTTCCAGGGATTTCAGGATCGCCTTGTGTGAAATCAGGCCCAGAGAGACAATTACCTGTAAATCGGGCATTGAAGATATTTCAGCTTTGAGGAAGGAGTTGCATGCTGCAATTTCACTGCCTGTAGGTTTGTTCTCCGGGGGCACGCATCTTACGGCATTAGTTATGCGGCAATCGTTTAAAATGAGGCCGTCATTAGGATCTGCTTCATAAGTTCCACTGGCAAACCCGAAGGAAATCAAAGTCGAATAAAGCAAATTTCCGGCGTAATCTCCGGTAAAGGGTCTGCCGGTAAAATTCGCTCCTCGAAGTCCGGGAGCCAGCCCAACTATCAGCAAACGTGAATTGTTGTTTCCGAAGGAAGGAACAGGGGCGTTAAAATTATCCGGAAAGGATCTCCGGTTTTTTGTGCGAAATTCCGCAAGTCTGGGGCAGAGTGAACAATTGCTGTCGATCATACTTGCAGCTTGCTGCAAACCGGAGAAATACTCAAGAGGTCAAAAATCGTGGCTGGATTTCTTCTTCTTCGAGATCTTCATCATCCTGATAATCATTGCTTTGTCCGCCTGCTCTGGCGATTTCTTCGACCAAAGTACTTAAGTCAAGGAAGTGATCCGCTTGACGTCTTAGCTCGTCGGCGACCATGGGGGGCGACGATTTGATAGTGCTTACTACGGTTACCCGAAGCCCTTTGCGCTGCACTGCTTCAATCAGGCGACGGAAATCGCCATCTCCGGAAAACAGCATAATGTGATCAATTTTATCGGCCAGCTCCATAACATCGATAGCAAGCTCGATGTCCATATTGCCTTTCACCTTGCGGCGTCCCTGAGGATCCACGAATTCTTTGGTTGGCTTTGTGACCATGGTGTAACCATTATAATCAAGCCAGTCTACAAGCGGCCTGATAGGCGAATATTCCTGATCCTCGATGAGAGCGGTGTAGTAAAAAGCGCGAACCAGTCGACCCTGCTTTGAGGCCCATTCAAGTAACAACTTATAATCTATATCAAAGTCTAATGCTCTGGCCGCTGCGTATAGGTTTGACCCATCAATAAAAAGAGCCAGTTTTTCTTCAGAGTAAAAAGGAATATCAATTCTCTTTTTTGCAGGGGATTGTCTCTTCATGGTTAGCCTTAATAGTTACTGTTACTGTTATTGTGTAAATTAAATCATCTTATAAATGGCTTAATGCAGCCCGTCCGTCGCACAATGTTTAAATAGCGATGCGATTTTCAAGAGCATACATTAGTACGTTTTCATATAAGCAAACAACTTATTTTTCAAGCATATTATTTAAAAATTCCAGTGTATGCTTTCCGTAAAGCCTGTCCGTTTGCGAATATTTAAAACCTTGCATTCTATTAAAAAAAAACCTATAACTCCCTCGCAAATCCTAGTTAAAAGAGAAGAGGTAAACATGGCGCGCGTTACAGTCGAAGACTGTGTTGAAAGAATACCCAACCGATTTGAATTGGTAATGGTTGCCTCGCAACGGGCAAGAAAAATAGGATCAGGTGCAGGACTTACTTTAGATAGAGACAATGATAAAAACCCTGTAGTTGCTCTCAGAGAAATTGCAGAAGCTACTATTGTCGTGGAAGATCTGCGTGAAGAATTGATCCGTAGCCATCAACGTATTGCTGCCCTCGAAAGTGAGGAAGAGGAAGAAATTGATCTGATGGAAGGTGAACAGGAGTGGAATTCTATTGCCGTGCAGAATGCCGCTACAGAGATCGAAACTCCTGATCAGGTAGAAGATGATTCAGAGCCTTCACTGGCCGACATAGCTGGCGATACAGGCAACAACGAAGAATTCTGAGAAAGTTGTAATTTAAGGATTAAGGCTTGGCCTCTTTTTGGGCAGGCCTTTTTTGTTTCTTAAAAGCTTTTGTTTTTAATCTGCATATATTTTTTTCTGGCTTTCCTGAACTGATTGGTTTAGACAGAAATCATTCCCTGAAAAAGCGTTCGTTTTCGACCCGGGCCGGATGGCTCAGACACGAACCTTTTGGGAAAGTCGATATGGAGAGCAAAATGGCTGGAACCAGACCGATAGAATATTTGCGGCAAGTACGCAGCGAGCTCAAGAAGGTTACATGGCCTTCTCGCAAGGAGACGACCGTGAGTACTATAGCCGTATTTATTATGGTATCGTTTGCTGCAATATTTTTATTCGTAGCAGATCAGGTAATGGCTTTGCTGGTGCGCCTGCTTTTAGGGCTTGGCGGCTGAACCGGTAAGATTTACAAAGCACAGGAAACAGGACAATGGCAAAACGCTGGTATGTATTGCATGTTTATTCAGGATTTGAGGGCAAAGTTGCCGAGGCCTTGAATGAAAAAGCCAGGAAACAGGGGCTTGAAGACAAGATTGAAGAAATTCTGGTCCCGACGGAAGAAGTCGTTGAAGTTCGCCGTGGTCAGAAAGTAAGCACTGAGAGAAAGTTCTTTCCAGGATATGTGCTTGCCAAGATTGAACTGGATGATGAAGTCTGGCATCTGGTTAAGAATACGCCAAAGGTTACCGGTTTTCTCGGTGCTGGAAACAAACCAGCGCCAATAAGTGAAAAGGAAGCTCAGCAAATTCTTCACGCAATCAAGGAAGGTGTGGAACGTCCGCGTCCTTCTGTTACCTACGATATCGGAGAAGAAGTTAAGGTTACAGATGGTCCGTTCGCCAGCTTTAACGGTTTCGTTGAGGAGGTCGATGAAGACAAGGGCCGTCTCAAGGTTTCTGTTTCGATCTTTGGGCGTTCAACCCCGGTTGAGCTGGAATACGGTCAGGTCGAAAAGATCTAGCAAATAATCCTTGAAATATTTGGTCTCAGGCTGTATTTGTCGCGAGATTGTAAATTTGTGGGAGGCTGTCCGGAACTTTAAAAGTCCATTGTCCGGGGCTGTACCACAAAACCTCTTGTCATTAAAGGAGGCATAAAATGGCAAAACCCAGAAAAAAAGTCGCGGGTAAGATTTCTCTTACCATTACCGGCGGATCAGCGAATCCGTCACCTCCTGTGGGCCCGGCACTGGGTCAGCAGGGTGTTAATATCATGGAATTCTGTAAGGCATTTAATGCCGATACAGAAGATCGTAAAGGTATTCCCATACCGGTTATTATTACAGTATATGAAGACCGGTCATTCACTTTCATAACCAAAACCCCGCCTGCCAGCTATTATATCAAGAAAGCTGCAAATATTCAGAAAGGGTCAAGTGCTCCGGGTACGGATGTTACGGGCAAGATTACTCTGAAACAGGTTAAGGAAATTGCTGAAGCAAAAATGGTCGACCTGAATGCGAACGATATAGATGCCGCAATGAAAATCATTGAAGGTTCTGCTCGTTCCATGGGCGTCGAAGTGAAATAGGGGGCCAGAAAAAATGACTAAATATACCAAGAAAACAAAAGAGATTCAGGCCCTTGTTGACCGTAATAAATTTTATGCGGTTGATGAAGCTGTGAAGATTCTCAAGGAATCCGCATCCAAGCGCAAATTTGACGAAACCGTTGAAATTGCGATGAATCTGGGTGTTGATCCTCGTCACGCTGATCAGAATGTGCGCGGAATGATCGAACTTCCTAACGGGACTGGCGCGACTGTGCGTGTTGCCGTTTTCGCAAAAGACGCCAAGGCGGAAGAAGCGAAAAAGGCCGGTGCAGATATAGTCGGTGCCGAAGATCTGATGGAAAAGATTCAAAACGGCGAGATCGACTTTGATCGTTGTATTGCAACGCCTGACATGATGGCTCTGGTTGGCCGGGTAGGTAAAATCCTTGGGCCGCGCGGTCTGATGCCTAATCCCAAACTTGGCACTGTTACCCCTGATGTTACCAAAGCCGTCGAGGCTGCCAAGGGCGGTGCTGTGGAATTTCGCGCCGAAAAAGCGGGTATTGTCCATGCGGGCGTTGGCAAGGCTTCTTTCGATGAGAAAAAGCTGAATGAAAACATCAAGGCTTTCATCGACGCAATCCAGAAAGCAAGACCTTCAGGCGCCAAGGGAACCTATATCAAGAAGATTACTCTTTCTTCGACTATGGGGCCGGGCGTCAAGATCGACGTATCTTCGGTTATGGGCGATACCAGGGCAAAAGCTGCCTGAGTTTGGTTAAATCCCAAACACCTGTGAACTTTTGCAAGGCCCGCATGTTTGTCATGGCGGGCCTTTCTCATGTCCATGTATATTCAAGAGGATACCGATGTCAGCAAAAGACGATTTTAATTTCGATCAGCAATTCCGGCAAGCGCAGGATATGGTAGCAAGTCCGCTCCCATGCCCGAGAAAGATCGGCTCCTTGCTAAAAAACATCGCATCTGTTTCGCCTGACAGACAGGAGGTGGTGCATCTTTGCGTTAGTGCGGTCAAGAAAGTTGCCGCCCGGGGTTATTACGATGAAGAGACTGTGACTGACCGGCAGAACAAGCACCTGGCTTTGGCTTTGGCTCATGACGTGCTGGCTGCGGGAGTACCATATGCGAGCCTTGTCTATACATCCTTGTCCAATAGCATAGAACAGATCAGGGTCCATGATGTGCCTGAAAAGATGCCTTCCGATTACTGGCTTCCCTGAGACCAAAATATTTCCATTTAAATATCGCTTGACAGCTATAGCTTATCCATGCAAATGTGCGCCCGGTTTCATAGACCTGTCCGGGACTGCAGGATCCTCATAAGGATTAAATTTCCTGCATAGACAAGGTGGATAGCGGCCTGAGAAAATTGACAGGCTGGTTAAATTCATTTTTGTGGCTGGATGGGGATGATGCTTGATGAACAGGCATCATTTTTTGTTTTTAAGGAGAATAAACATGGGAATGAGTCGCGCTCAGAAAACGGAAGAAGTAGCCGAGCTAAATGCCCGTTTCAATGAAGAAGAAGTAGTGATTGTTACTCATTATTCAGGTTTGTCTGTTGAGCAGATAACAGATTTGCGGGCAAAGCTGGGCGAAGAAGGTGCGAACTTCAAGGTAACAAAAAATACTTTGGCCAAGCGGGCACTTGAAGGAACCCGTTATCAGCAGATCGCTGACTTGTTTACCGGCCCTACAGGTATCGCGACATCAAAGGATCCTGTGAGCACTGCCAAGGTTACTCAGGCTTTTGCAAAAGATAATGAAAAGCTCGTTATTCTCGGTGGAGCCATGGGCGATAAAGTGCTCACTTCCGAGGAAGTTGAGCAGTTGTCCAAGCTGCCTTCGCTTGACGAACTGCGCAGCAAACTTGTTGGTCTTCTTGTGGCTCCGGCGACAAAGGTTGCACGGGTGCTGCAAACACCAGCCCAGCTTATGGTTGGTGTTACCAAGGCCCAGGGTGAAAAGGGTTAATCGGTTAAAATAACAGTCTTTTATTTTTATATTTGAAAGGAGAAAAAAATGGCTGCTAATCTTGAAAAACTCGTTGACGAACTGTCGACGCTTACGGTGCTTGAGGCTGCGGATCTGTCCAAGCTTTTAGAAGAAAAATGGGGTGTTTCCGCTGCTGCTGCTCCCGTAGCAATGGCCGCAATGCCTGGAGCTGCTCCGGAAGCTGCCGAAGAAAAGGATGAGTTTGACGTTATCCTGAAAAGTGCTGGCGGCAATAAAATTGCTGTTATTAAAGAAGTACGTACAATCACCGGCCTGGGCCTCAAGGAAGCCAAGGATCTGGTAGAAGGTGCACCAAAGCCTCTGAAGGAAGCTGTTAAGAAGGAAGAAGCCGAAGCAATGAAAGAAAAACTCGTTGCCGCCGGTGCTGAAGTTGAACTTAAATAGAATTCTTCTAGATAAATGTAATCTTTTAGTGTGGACATTAGCAGCAAGTTCCGCTAAATACGGTCACAATTCGGCGAAGGGACTTTTTGATCCCCTCGCCCTGTTGTGTTTTCGGACAGGTTTTATGCAGGCTGACAGGTATTCCGCAATTAGTTAGATATGAGAGTCCGAGGGGCGCATTTTGTTAAATGTGACCAGGCGGGCTTTACCTGTTACAGCCACTTTTTGTATGGTCCTGAGTTGACGGCACAGGTCTGTACTTTTGATCAAACCGCAAAGGATATGAGCAGATGAGCGCAGCGAAGAGCAACACTCCTAAAAAGAAAACGAAACAATCAGATCAAGTCACTTTGGCGGGAAATCTCGTGGAAAGTTATACTGGCCGCAAGCGGGTTCGCAGATCCTTCGGTCGTATTCGTGAAGTCGCAGCCATGCCGAACCTGATTGAGGTTCAGCGCAACTCGTACGAGCAGTTCTTGCAGATGGAAGTTTCTCCTGATGGGCGCAAGGTGCAAGGACTTGAAGAAGTTTTTTCCTCGGTGTTTCCGATTAAAGATTTTTCCGACCGGGCTGAAATTGATTTCGTTAAATATGAACTCGAAGAACCGAAATACGATGTTGAGGAATGTATTCAGCGCGGCATGACCTATGCGGCACCGCTTCGCGTTACATTGCGTTTGTCTGTTTTCGATGTTGATGAGGAGACTGGTCTTAAGTCCATCCGCGATATCAAGGAGCAGGATGTCTACATGGTAGACATGCCGCTGATGACGCAAAATGGTACATTTATTGTCAATGGCACCGAGCGGGTGATCGTTTCACAGATGCACCGTTCTCCTGGTGTTTTCTTCGATCACGATGGCGGCAAGACGCATGCCAGCGGCAAGTACCTGTTCTCATCACGTGTAATTCCTTATCGCGGTTCCTGGCTGGATTTTGAATTCGATGCCAAGGACCTTATGTATGTTCGTATCGACCGCCGCCGTAAGCTGCCGGTTACGACAATGCTCCGTGCACTGGATAGTTCAGGGACCGAGGAATATCGCAAGGAATGCGACGAGAATGACGAGCCTGTAGATCCACTGATGATTCAAGGGATGTCGAATGAAGAAATTCTGAACTCGTTTTACGACACAGTAACATACATCAAGACAGATAATGGCTGGAAAACACCTTTTGATGGAGAGCGTTTCCGTGGCTCCAAACTGGCCCATGATCTGGTAGATGCGGATAACGGCAATATTGCCGCTGAAGCAGGTACAAAAATTACACCGCGTCAGATCAAAAAGCTGGAAGAAGCTGGCGTCAAAAATGTCCTGGTTCAGGATGCCGAGCTGATTGGCACATATCTTGGCGACGATATTTTTGAGAAAGACACAGGCCGCGTTCTTTTCGAGGCAGGGCACGAGATAGAGGAAGAAGATATTGCCAGCTTTGCCGAACTGAATGTCACCGAGTTGCCTATACTCGCAATTGATCACATTAATGTCGGGCCTTATGTCCGTAATACGATGATGGTGGATAAATGCGATACCAGAGAAGAAGCATTAATCGACATTTATCGTGTAATGCGTCCAGGTGAGCCGCCAACAGTTGAAAGCGCCGAAGCTCTGTTCAATTCATTGTTCTTCGATCCTGAGCGCTATGATCTCTCGCCGGTTGGTCGGGTAAAGATGAATATGCGTCTGGATCTTCAGGAAGACGATCAGACACGTGTTCTGACCAAGGCTGATATTCTGGCGATCCTGAAGTATCTGCACGGTTTGAAAGATGGTTCCGGTGAAGTTGATGATATCGACAATCTTGGCAACCGTCGGGTTCGTTCCGTTGGGGAATTAATGGAAAACCAGATCCGGATCGGTCTGCTGCGTATGGAACGCGCTATACGTGAGCGCATGTCTTCAGTCGACGTCGACACTTATATGCCGCACGATCTGATCAATTCCAAGCCTGCACAGGCTAGCGTGCGCGAATTCTTTGGTTCGTCGCAGCTTAGCCAGTTTATGGATCAGACTAACCCGCTTTCCGAGATCACTCACAAGCGTCGTTTATCGGCACTTGGTCCTGGTGGTCTTACCCGCGAGCGGGCAGGTTTCGAGGTTCGTGACGTGCATCCGACCCACTATGGCCGGATCTGCCCTATTGAAACACCGGAAGGTCCGAATATCGGTCTGATTAATTCGCTGGCTACGTTTGCCCGTGTTAATCAGTATGGCTTTATCGAGAGCCCTTACCGCCGTGTTGTAGATGGTAAAGTAACCGACGAAGTAGTTTACATGTCGGCGATGGAAGAAGCCCGTTATACAATTGCGCAGGCCAATGCTGATCTCGATAATGATGGCCGGTTCGTGAGTGATCTGGTTCCCTGTCGTCAGGCCGGTGAAAATATCATGGCACCTCGCGATAGCATTACCATGATTGACGTTTCACCCAAGCAGATCGTCTCTGTTGCTGCTTCGCTGATACCGTTCCTGGAAAATGACGATGCCAACCGTGCTCTTATGGGCTCGAACATGCAGCGTCAGGCTGTTCCGTTGCTTCGTACTGATGCGCCGCTTGTTGGCACAGGAATGGAAACGACAGTCGCCAGAGACTCCGGGGCAGCAGTTACTGCGCGCCGTGCAGGTATCGTTGATCAGGTTGATGCAACTCGTATCGTTATTCGGGCAACAGAAGAACTGGCGGCTGATGAGCCGACGGTTGACATTTACCGGATGTCGAAATTCCAGCGTTCTAACCAGAATACCTGTGTTAACCAGAAGCCTCTGGTGAAAGTAGGCGATATCATCAAAAAAGGTGACATTATCGCTGATGGTCCTTCCACCCAGTTCGGTGAACTGGCTCTGGGTCGTAATGTCCTTGTGGCTTTCATGCCCTGGAATGGTTATAACTTTGAGGATTCTATCCTTATTTCCGAACGTATTGTTCGTGATGACGTTTACACCTCGATCCATATCGAGGAATTCGAAATCATGGCGCGGGATACCAAACTTGGCACCGAAGAAATTACCCGTGATATTCCGAATGTAGGTGAAGAGGCTCTGAAGCATCTTGACGAAGCTGGTATTGTCCACATCGGTGCGGAAGTTGGTCCGGGAGACATTCTCGTCGGTAAGGTGACGCCAAAAGGCGAGTCACCCATGACTCCGGAAGAAAAGCTGCTTCGCGCTATCTTTGGTGAAAAAGCTGCTGATGTTAAAGATACATCTTTGCGTCTGCCTCCGGGCGTTTCCGGAACGATCGTTGAAGTCCGCGTCTTTAACCGTCGTGGCGTTGATAAAGATGCACGTGCATTATCTATCGAGCAGGAAGAAATCGAGGCTCTTGCCAAGGACCGTGATGACGAGCGGAAAATCCTTGAAGATGGCTTCTTTGGTCGTTTGCACGACTTGCTGATTGGTCAAACGGTTGCTAGCGCCCCGAAAGATTTGAAGCTCAAAAAGGGCTCGGAGATCACTGACGAAGTTCTCGGAGAATTCAAGCGTGGTCTGTGGCGGCAAATCGCTGTTCAGGACGAAGCTGCGATGGAAGAAATCGAAGCTGTTTCCAAAACCTTTGATGAAGCTATCGATGCTCTGAAAGAGCGCTTTGAAAACAAGGTCGAAAAACTGCAGCGTGGTGACGAGCTGCCTCCTGGCGTTATGAAGATGGTCAAGGTGTTCGTTGCTGTTAAGCGCAAAATGCAGCCCGGTGATAAAATGGCTGGTCGCCATGGAAACAAAGGTGTTGTTTCCAAAATTATGCCAGCTGAAGATATGCCATATCTTGAAGACGGCACACCGGTTGATCTTGTGCTCAATCCTTTGGGCGTGCCCTCACGGATGAATGTTGGGCAAATTCTTGAAGCTCACCTTGGATGGGCATCAGTAAATCTTGGTCGTCAGATCGGCGAAATGATCGACAGCTTTAGTGATCCGAAAGCTCCGAATGCTGAAGATATGAACAAGCTGAAGGCGAGATTGAAAGAGATCTACGGCGACAGCGAATTTGACACCAAGGTTTCTTTGCTGCCTGAAGAACAGCTTTTGGAAATGTCGAATAACCTGCGTGGCGGTATTCCATTTGCCACCCCGGTATTCGATGGTGCGCATGAAGAAGATATTAACTACTTGCTGGAAAAAGCAGGCCTTGATCATTCTGGTCAGGTTACGCTGATTGATGGCCGTACCGGTGAGAAGTTCCACCGCAAGGTTACTGTAGGATATAAATATCTTCTCAAATTGCATCACCTGGTTGACGACAAGATCCACGCTCGCTCGATTGGTCCTTACTCGCTGGTTACGCAGCAGCCTCTCGGTGGTAAGGCACAGTTCGGTGGTCAGCGTTTCGGGGAAATGGAAGTCTGGGCGCTTCAAGCTTATGGTGCTGCCTATACCCTGCAGGAAATGTTGACGGTTAAATCAGACGATGTTGCCGGTCGTTCCAAGGTTTATGAAGCGATTGTTCGCGGCGAGGATAACTTTGAGGTGGGTATACCTGAATCCTTTAACGTCCTTGTCAAGGAACTGAAGGCTCTTGCCCTGAACGTCGATATGAAGCAAAGCGGAAGTTAATAGATGGTCGATGACAGGTGCCCGGTCTTCCGGGCGCTTGAAATTACGATCATCCGATCATCTTAAACGGAGTGAGAAATGAACGAACTTATGAATCTCTTTGGCCAACCTACCGGCCCGCAATCTTTCGATAGCATTCGCATTGCGATTGCTTCTCCGGATCAGATTAATTCCTGGTCATATGGTGAAGTGAAAAAGCCGGAAACGATCAATTACCGGACATTCAAGCCGGAAAAAGATGGCCTTTTCTGCGCCCGGATATTTGGGCCGATCAAGGATTATGAATGTGTTTGCGGCAAATACAAGCGCATGAAATATAAAGGCATTATCTGCGAAAAGTGCGGCGTTGAAGTAACGCTTACCAAAGTGCGTCGCGAGCGCATGGGCCATATTGATCTGGCAGCGCCAGTTGCTCATATCTGGTTCCTGAAGTCTTTGCCTTCGCGGATCGGCCTGATGATGGATCTTACTTTAAAAGATCTGGAAAAGGTTCTGTATTTTGAAGCCTATGTCGTCACCGAGCCCGGCATGACGCCTCTCAAGAAGCACCAGCTTCTTTCCGAAGAAGATTATTACGATGCCCAGGATGAATTTGGCGATGAAAACTTTGAGGCGATGATCGGTGCTGAAGCATTAAAGAAAATGCTTTCTGAAATCGATCTCGAAGCAGAACGTGTAAAAGTTGAGGAAGATCTGCATGAGACTTCTTCCGAAGCCAAACGCAAGAAACTGGTAAAGCGCCTGAAACTGGTCGAGGCATTCATTGAATCCGGTACTCGTCCGGAATGGATGATCCTTGACGTTGTTCCCGTACTGCCACCTGAATTGCGTCCACTGGTTCCTCTGGATGGTGGCCGTTTTGCAACATCTGACCTGAACGATCTTTATCGCCGGGTCATTAACCGTAACAACCGTTTGCGCCGCCTGATAGAATTGCGTGCGCCGGATATCATTGTTCGTAACGAAAA
Organism: uncultured Pseudobdellovibrionaceae bacterium; assembly: GCA_964548445.1. GTDB lineage: Bacteria > Pseudomonadota > Alphaproteobacteria > Micavibrionales > Micavibrionaceae > RZZS01. The sequence continues at coordinate 1,694 of CAZJRT010000002.1, read as the reverse complement.
GCGGATGCTGCAGGAAGCTGTTGACGCCTTGTTTGATAATGGTCGTCGTGGCCGGGTAATTACCGGAGCTAACAAGCGTCCTCTTAAATCTCTGTCAGATATGCTGAAAGGCAAGCAAGGCCGCTTCCGTCAAAATCTACTGGGTAAACGGGTCGATTATTCTGGCCGTTCGGTGATTGTGGTCGGTCCGGAATTGAAGCTGCACCAGTGCGGTATTCCGAAGAAAATGGCGCTCGAGCTTTTCAAGCCGTTCATCTATCACAAGCTGGAAATTTACGGCATGGCCTCAACGGTCAAGGCCGCCAAGCGCATGGTGGAAAAGGAACGCCCGGAAGTCTGGGATATCCTCGAAGAAGTTATCCGCGAGCATCCGGTGATGCTCAACCGGGCGCCGACGCTGCACCGTCTTGGCATTCAGGCATTCGAACCTACCCTTATCGAGGGTAAGGCTATCCAGCTTCACCCGCTGGTATGTACAGCGTTTAACGCTGACTTCGATGGTGACCAGATGGCTGTTCACGTGCCATTGTCGATTGAAGCCCAGCTGGAATCCCGTTGTTTGATGATGTCCACTAACAACATCCTCTCGCCAGCAAACGGCAAGCCGATTATTGTGCCGACGCAGGATATTGTTCTTGGTCTTTATTATCTGACGATTGCCCTTGATGGTGAAAAAGGCGAGGGCATGACTTTCCGCGGTGTTGGCGAAATTCAGCACGCACTTGCTGAAGGCTATCTGTCGCTTCACGCGAAGATCAAATGCCGTTACCGGACAATTGATGAAGAGGGTAATAAAGTTACCGAACTGGTGGAATCTACGCCTGGCCGGATGATTATCTCCGAGTTGCTGCCGCGTAATATCAATGTACCATTTGATTCAATTAACCGTATCCTTACCAAGAAAGAAGTTTCAAACCTGATCGACGTTGTCTATCGCCACTGCGGTCAGAAAGAAACTGTTATTTTCTGCGACCGGATGATGAAGCTTGGTTTCCGCAATGCATGTATCGCCGGTATCTCCTTTGGTAAAGATGATCTGGTTATTCCGGAAGCAAAACAGGTTCTGGTGGCTGACGCCAAGGAACGTGCCAAGGAATTCGAGCAGCAATATCTCGAAGGACTGATTACTCAGGGCGAGAAGTATAACAAGGTAGTCGATATCTGGTCGAAATGTACCGATGATGTGGCTGACGCCATGATGAAGGAAATTTCCGACGTTACCGGTGGTACGCTGAATTCGGTTTACATGATGGCTCACTCCGGCGCCCGGGGTTCCGCCGCCCAGATTCGTCAGCTTGCCGGTATGCGCGGCCTGATGGCCAAGCCTTCTGGCGAAATTATCGAGACACCGATTATTTCCAACTTTAAGGAAGGGTTGTCGGTGCTCGAATACTTTAACTCGACCCACGGCGCTCGTAAGGGGCTGGCTGATACGGCACTCAAAACCGCAAACTCCGGTTATCTGACTCGCCGTCTTGTTGATGTGGCTCAGGATGCTGTTATTACTGAGAAAGATTGCGGTACGGAAGAAGGCATGACTGTTAGCGCGGTCATGAATGGCCCGGATGTGATCGTTTCTCTGGGCGAACGTATTCTTGGACGCTGTGTCGCTGTTGATGTCGTTCATCCGCTATCCGGTGAAGTAATCCTCAAGGCAGGCGATATGATCGATGAAGCGGCTGCTGAAGCTGTTG
>CAZJRT010000001.1:33992-35208 GCA_964548445.1 uncultured Pseudobdellovibrionaceae bacterium | reverse complement strand
CTGCTCCCTTAACCTTTAACCCTGCTCCTTTAACCCTGCCCCTTGCTCCTTGCTCCTTGCTCCTTGAACCTTGCTCCTTGAACCTTCCCCTCCCTGCTCCTTGAACCTTGCTCCTTGAACCTTGAGCCCTGCTCCCTGCCCCTTGCTCCTTTAACCTTGAACCTTGCTCCCTGCTCCTTGAACCTTCCCCTCCCCCCTCCGCCTCCTCCAGAAACCGACGGGCAAGAACCGGCACCAGATGATGGGCTTGCACATATTGTCGGCCTCGCTCGCCCATGGCGCGCCTTGCTTCCGGCGAAAGGGCGGCCAGGCACTGGACGCCTTCGCACAGGGCGCCGACGTTCTCCGGCACAACCGAGATGCCGCACTGCGCGTCCTGCACCGGATCATTCGCCGCCTCGACCGCATGCAGCACCGGCACCCCGGCCATCATGTATTCAAACAACTTATTCGGCGAGATGCCGAACCGGTAGATCGGACTGCGCTTCCAGCCGATGTATAAGGCATCAAAGCAGCCCAGTAACGTTGGGACGCTGGTCCGGGGAACCGCATCGAGAAACAGAATCTGCGCTCCTGATGCCGCAGCCTTTGCGACCAGCCTCGCCTTCTCCGGCCCTTGTCCGACGCAAACCACGCCGATCTTCCTAAGCCGGGGATCGCCCGCCGCTTCGATCAACGTATCCAGCGCATTTGAAAGACCATGCCAGCCGACATAGCCAACCAAAAAGCGCTTATCACGAGCATAGTTCCAAATCTCTTCCTCATGGTTTTCCGGGATCGGTTTCGGAGAGTTCCACTCCTCGGGCACAACCCCATTGGGAACCCATGCAAACCGATCCGAGGTCAATCCGTGCTGCATCAGATGCTTGTGTGTACCTGGAGGTATCGAGATCACCTTATCGGCGTTACGACATGCAAAATCCTCTGCACACTGCAACGCGCGGATAAAAGGATGCCGTGGACTCATCCCGCCCAGTTCCATGGGGGACAACGGCCAGAGATCATGCAGTTCGTAGATGTGCCGGGCTCCATATCGACGCGCATAATGCGCGGCCGGCCAGTTGTCCCACGTATACGTCGAGGACGCAATCACCAGATCGGGCCGCAGCGAGGCAATGGCACGTCGGCAGCAAAGGTAGACGCCGGCGAGATAGGCCAGCATGTTCAGAATCCGGCGCGGCCCGTTGCCGTGATAGCGCGGCGCCCGCAGCCAGAG
>CAZJRT010000001.1:0-33892 GCA_964548445.1 uncultured Pseudobdellovibrionaceae bacterium | reverse complement strand
GCCGGACAAGTCGGCCCCCATCTCACGGCACAAAGCAATTGCCCCCTCGAACAGTGCGAACGGCTTTTCGCCGATTAGAAACCATTCCGGATGGAACAACAGCGAAACGCAGCCCTTTGCGGCCTTCACCTGTTCAAGACTTTCCCGGAGTTTCGCTAAAACCAGCGACGCATCCTGGCCCAGAAAGGCCGTATCCATGAACAAGAGCGGAATGGAAAGCACACGAGCGCTGCGCTCATGCTGAAAATCATACGCGCGACAATCATGCGCAACCCCGCCTCGGAACCCCATGCCCTCGGCAGCCCTTACACTGAAGTCATATTCGATGCCTGCCGACTCCAACTGCGCCGCAAGGGTCAGAGGATCAAAGCGGAGGTAATGACTGCGATGCGTCTTGATCGACACCCCAAGGCACTGCTCGACCCGGTCTTTTTCTTCTGCATAGCTGTTACGCTCACACGCGCGGGCACTGCTGTGAAGTCCCACCTGCATACCGGCATCCAGCACCAGACGCCCCAACTCGCGGGCTGTCCGCCACCGGATATCCGTGCGGGTGCCGAGCCGCCTCCATTCATACGGCCCCGCCATCATAAAAAAGATGGTGCCTATACCGGCCGCAGACTCGATTTCCAGAAGCCGATCAACAGTCCTCAATACGGAACGGGGTGAGAACACGCAAGCCAGCGAGATTCCCATTGACGATTTGAGTCGAACGGTCTCCAGGAAAGCCTTTAATACTGCCGTCGGCTCAAACAGCGTCGTCCGATCCACGTCGTGGGTTATAATCACGCGGAAATCAGGAGTCTTATTATACTGGCCTTTCACATCGCTGCCGTCAGATTCCGGAACCCTTACCCGCGGCTCATGTGCAGCATCAGGTAAGGAGATCAGACTCCTTCATTATGATTGGCAATTCGTCTACATCCCGCAGGAAAATAAGATCCTTTTCGAAGGTATACCGATGGCTGGTCCTGTCGAATTGCGGATTCCGTGTCATCACGTCCAGGAAGTCTTGTGCCAGATTGGCGCCCCCCGCCGCATAGCATTGATTGAACGCCACAAAACGAACATTCACTTCCGTGACCTTCGGCACGCCTTGGGTATCTTCCTTGAGATCCACCGTAAAAAATCCGTGCCTGGGGGCCGCCGTATGCTCGAAAAGAATGTCCATTGCCGACGTCGCCACCTCGACGACATGCTCGTCATTCAGAAGCCGACCGAAAGACGTGTTCCCCGTGATGCCCGAGCGACAACAGGTCCCCAAGCGGGCTCTATATTGCAATATGATCGGTATTATTGTCACCATTGATTTGCAATATGACGCAAGCGCCGTAGTCTCAGCGGACTTGAACACCTGCAAGGCATTCATTCGCAGGATTTTAAGATCCTGAAATAACGTTCGGTTCTCGACATACCAGACCGTCCGTCTATATCGAACTCACCTTGCATCTGCCATTGACTTGCGCCCAGGCCGTAATCCCTCGGTGTTCCATCGCAAGTTCAGGTTGCCGACCATTGTCTCCCTCTTTTACCCTCCGTTGCGCCCCCTCCGTGGTCGCAACGCCCCCCGTCCCCCCCCGTCATCCCCCGCATTGCACCGCAAGCACAAGGAGCAGGGCAAAAGCCCACCCCCATCCCCCGGCCGTCGCCGAAGCATCTTGCTTCGGTTCCCGGGAGCACGGCGCTGGAAGCGCCGGCGACATCCAACCAGCCCCGTTCTGCTGAACGAGTCGATGCACCCGCTCCAAGGCCAGCAAAGGCCCGTCCCTTATTTTTCTGCAAAGTCTTCCCCAAAGGCGGATGATCCTGTCCCCAAACTTTCAGGCAGATAGGGCAGTATGATAGGCTCAATATCAACGTCGCGCAGGAAGCTGTATGGCTTGTCGTAAATGTGCCTATGGCTGTCTTTTGTGCGGAAGGTGCCGTTAAGATATTCAATTGTATCTGTCACGAGATCAAACCCGACGTTTGCCATGATTCCGGTGTAGGCCATATGACGAACATTGATTTCGGTGACTTTTGGTGCGCCTTCTCGGTCCTCTTTAAGATCGAAGCTGAACACACCGTGTGGGGAGACGTTCAACTTCCGAGAAAGGAAATCCATCACCTCTTCGCAAAACGCCAGCACCCTTTGCTCGTTAATAAAGCGTCCGTAGGATGTATTTCCGGTAACACGTGAAGGCGCGACATCTGCCATCACATAGTTCACGCATTCGAGACCGGCATTACGGACACATCGCCCATTGATGTACATCATTTGATTTGCCAGATGACGTCCCGGCAAAAACTCAGATGCGGTGAATATCGGCACCTTAGTGAAGAGGCGCAGCCAGCCTTCTAAAGATTCCCTAGACTCAACTTTTAAAGATCCAAATCCTCCTGATCCTGTAGTGGCTCTTATCCAGAATGGGTATCCAAGTTGCCCCTCGATTTCGTCAAAATCAGGCCTTTGGGGATCGATGAGAACCGTTTTGGGAATGTAAGATGTGTCGCCAAGCAATTGCGACATTCTGCCTTTGTCAACAAGCACTTCGGCGTACTCAAGTGGGGGCAAAAGAACAGGGCAAGGGTAACAACCTTGATCCTTGAAATACTGTCCCCATTTTATGACTTCACACTCAGGTTGAACAAATGCCAGATCGATTGCCTCATCTTTAATGATTCGGTGAATCGTCTCCCAGTAATTGTTCGCATTGCAAAAGGGGATGACAGCATAATTGTCAACCAATCCATCCATGAAGAAGCCTAATGCTTTCGGATTCGCATCGACTCCGATTATCCTGCTATCTGGGAATTTTTTGCGAAGGATTAAAGCAATAGACCGAGGTGTGGGACCGCCTATGCCAGTAACTAGGACTGAAATCATAAAGGCTCTCTTTCAGATGTCAGAAATGTTTCTAATTCTTCGGCTATCCGACGCATATCTTCAATATCATAACGTTGATCACAAACTAAAGATAATTCTTTACCATAAACAGTTTTGCATTTTTGTGAGATTTTATGCTCAGGAAACAGGGGCCAATGAACCGGGCAGTATATTCGCTGCTTTATAAGGTGCTTTCTTAGTAAATTTCTGAACCCGCCTTGAACAAGGATTGGCACAAAAAGTGGAACATCATTTTCCCCGACCCATTTAAATGGAAGAGTTATCCCGTTTTGATTTAATAATGCATTTATAAGAAACCGTGCATTTTTCTGCCTCTTGTCTTTAATTGAGGGAAAGTCATTATTATTGAGCGATCTAATACTACAGTCACTCATTCGATAACCTTCATAATCCTGATTGAGGAGGCAAGATGCTTCTGTAAATTTACTCAAATACTTATTCTTATTACCTGTACCTTTATCAAGGTATTCCTTCTTTAATTGCATAGCCTTAGTACGTTTTTTCAAATACGAAGTCTTTGTTTCTTGAGGAACAGAGATATTGAAACATCCATCGCGCTTAGCCAAGATAGATCCATCAGGTATACCCATCCACTTACGAAAGCTGGCAAACATATAATCCGCGCGCTCATCATAAGATTCTTCACAAAACAATGACTGAGTTGCATCTTTGATAACAATAATGTTTTTTTGATTTAATTGATCAATAAAACTTTCAACAAATTGGCTTTTGAATCCAAAGTAATTCATTACGACAACAGCATCGGCGCAACTAATTTCATCAGCTTCAATTTCGACACCATTCTCCGTCAAAATAACATTGTAAAAAAAAACGTTAATGTGATTGTCTAAGAAAGGCACGATCATTGACTCACAACAATATGAAGGTAAGAATACGTTAAAAATTCTCTTACGCTTGGAAATGTCTTTAATTATAAAATCCAGAGCCGTACGGCCCGCAAGCGCATAGAAAACGTTTGGATCAGCAGAATTAAAGAAGTGCTGCACTTCAGCATTCTGCCTGGTATTCTTTATCTCATAGAAATCACTGCCAATTTCTTCCTTCATAAAAATATCAGATGTTTGGGTTCAAAATAGAACAAACATTAACACTGAGGTAGTTACCATTTTTGTGTAAACGATCTTTCAGTTTACCTTCTAGGGTAAATCCACATTTCTTAAAGACTTTGAGCGAAACAACATTGTCTTCATTTATTTGAGCGTAAATACAATGCAACCTAAGCTCGTTAAATCCATAATTAATAATAGCCTTGATTGCTTGACTACCATATCCTTTCCCTCTGTAATCACTGCCACAGATTTTAATATGGATTGAGGCATTACCATTCTTGTAGTCTATATCTTTGAGTATGGCTGTGCCTATTGCTTTTGATGACTGCTTGGCTTCAATTATACAACGAAGAACACCTCTATCGTCATTTAAGGTGTTGATCCACTTTAGCTGATTACTAACTGAAACAGGGAATGACCACCCGCCTAACATATATTCAGTCTCAGGATCGTTAATTAAATTCAGCAGCATTTCTGCGTCTTCTGGTTCAATGGCCCGTAATACTATATCTTGTCCTTTAATAATCATTTTTTTCCGTTCTTTCTGCCTGCTTTAGCCTATACTGGTCAAAGTCTCCCGGAGCATCTACTCCAGTTCGCGAAACATCACTTCTTTGCATAATCTTAAAAAATGTCTTTATAAGAATGGTTATATCCAAAGAAAAACTCAAGTTATTGGCGTATTCAATATCATATTGCAATTTCTTATCCCAATCTAAACCGTTGCGACCATTGATTTGCGCCAGCCCCGTCATGCCCGGTTTCACATTATGTCGAATCATCTCTTCTGCCGAGTAATAGGGAAGATATTTGACAGCTAAAGGCCGAGGCCCAACGAGGCTCATATCTCCTTTAATGACATTTATCAATTGGGGAATCTCGTCCAGGGAACACCGACGCATAAATGTGCCTAACCTCGTGATGCGTTGAGCATCGGGCAAGTTATAGCCAAACTCATTTTTTGCATCATTCATTGTTCGGAACTTAATTATATGAAAGATTCTTGAGTTCAAACCTGGTCTTTCTTGCATATAAAAAACAGGCTGGGACATTTTATACCTCACAATAAAGTAGATGAAAATGAAGGCAGGCGATAAAATAATTAGTAATGACAATGATACTACTAAATCAAATAATCGTTTAATGTAACATTTGTAAAGTTTCATCAAAGTATGTTTATTGCTCAGGTTTAATGTAATAGTTTTTAAACAATGGTCTCTTTAAGGATAATAAAGCTGGAATTTGATATGACATCCTGATTTCAATGATTGCATCATCGCCAAGGTATTTTTTGAGATTCCGCTTCAATTTATTGCTTACATCATTATGAAGCACCCCTGATCCGGTTTTTAGATGCAAAACAAATTCATTTGATGATTGCTGAACAAATTGGAATTGCACTAATTCATTTAAAGCAGTTAAAGGCAACCTAATTGAAGGTAGCAAACATGCGGGATTAAGTGGCATATTAGTTGTAGTATAAAAAGTATCAATTGTCCTGCCGGAAATTTTCCGAATCTTTGTTATTCGTCCATCCTTGTACTCTGAAGCAACGGCAAAATCTCCGGTATCATATCTTATCATAGGAAAAAGGTCAGAATAGATATCCGTTACAACAACTTTACCTTTTTCCCCCTCCTTTGCTGGTTCTAGTGTATTCGGATCCAAGACTTCAACGTATAAGTTAAATCTATTAACACATAGATCGCTATTAGGCTTTTTTTGAAAAGCAATAATCCCATTCTCTTCATTTCCATATCGGTCAATGATTGCACAATCAAACGTGTTTCTAATAAATACACATACATGTTTTTCCAATGGTTCCGCTGAACTAATCACCAACCTGATATCGATTTTCTCTTTCATATGATGCTTTTCTATAAACTGTGCTATGGAATGTATTACGGACGGATAGCCAATAATGATGCCTATTTTCTTATTAATTATTCTGTTGACAACTTTATTTAGATTCGATTCCGACAAATCTTCCGGCACAAAAACAAATTCATTTCTAAGCCATTGCAATAAATAAGGTTTAGCTTTTGACCTGATAGCAAGATATGGTTCGCCAACTGCGTATCCGCTGATAGAATTACAATATAATGTTATTGCTGTTCTAATCCATGATCTCCTTTTACTAACAGGTATTTTTAAGGGTTCTCCGGTAGAGCCCCCCGTAAAATTATATTTATATGCTTTAGCACTAGAAACCTTGCTAGCGAAAGTGCGTATATCTGATTTGTTCATTAATGGAATACTAGTGATATTTTCATTATACCCCCAGCTCAGCAAGTATTTCTGAACTTTATTGCATTCAGGCTGAATTATGTTCTCATTTATGGAAAACGCTTCCTTGTAATAGTCAAGTAACTTTCCTTTTGTGAAGATGATATTGTAAAGATATAATAGAATCTTAAGAATGTATTTTTTAAAGAACATTTAACTAGTTCCTCCGAGAAAAAATGCATTTATAAATGCATAGTAGCCTTGCAGCCAGAACAAAAAGAACGTATGCATCATCAGGGGAATTCCAGGAGAATCTGTTTGAGACTTTCATGGACGGACCGAAGGAACCTAGGCTATAAGCGTTTCAGAACTTATCCACAATATTCAAGAATTGTTGAGTAAGTATGGATTTATCAAACTCTGTCTCTGCCATTTTCCTTGCTGCTTGCCCCATTTGTTCGCACTTCTCGGGGTTTGCTTTTAAGAAGATTATCTTTTCCAATAAGTCCTTACCATCAGTAGGGTGCACTCTAAGCCCGCATTTATTTTTTTCAACCAACTCCTGCATCCACCCGCCAAAATTTAGAAGGATTGGTTTTCCGGCTGATAGGGAGTCAAAGAATTTATTGGCTGAGTTGGTTTCGAGGATAGGTTTTGGCAAAAAACCAATATAAGAAATGTCACAAATGTTAACCAAACTGGAAATACGTTCCATCGGCATACGATCAAAAATATGCAGGTTAATAAGATTCTCATTCGATTTTCTCTTGTCAAAATGTGGTTTCATTTTACCGTTACCTACCAGCACAAACTCAATATCTGATATTCCCTGTTCCAAGGCTAAGGATGCAGCATCAAGGTAATTCTCCAATCCATTGGCAATACCCATCGCACCAAAATGAATAATCTTAAATGATTTATCAGACAAATTGAGCCTTTTTTGCATCTCGATATCTTTATTGCGTGGCCAAAATTTATCAATTTTGGCCATGTTAGGGATCATCGATATCTTTTCGGGTGATATATATTTGCTAACGCCTTCCTGCATCCCAGGTGAGAGGGTGTTAATATAATCTGAGTTTTTATACGTTGCTTTTTCAAACCACTTAAGAAACATAATTAATAACCGGTTATTTATTGCTCTCATTTGGATTGGAACTTCCGGCCATAGATCCCGCACTTCAAAAATCATAGGTATATTCCTGATTTTTTTTACTAATAATGCTGGAAACGCAATAGTTAGCGGCGTCGATGTTGCAACAACAATATCAACATTTTTTTCTCTTAGAGCAAACCATGATGACAGCAGCATAAACCTGAGAAAGGAATATATTCTGCGAGGATAACTGAAACCATTAAAATAGCCATTCTTGATGTAAACGACTTGAATGCCGTCAATGGTTATCCTTTCGACAAATTTCGTATTTTTGTTTTCTTCGTTGAACGTGTTTCTTTGTGTTACCATTGTAACATCATAGCCGTTTTCCACCATTTTACGGGCTATCCAATACGCGCGAGTTCCGCCCGGTTCACCGGGATGACGAAAAAACTGGTAGAGATACAGGACTTTTTTGTTTTTCATTTTACTCCACTAAATTGGGTTCAATAATTCGCCAGGCTTTTTCGGGGGTGAATTGTTTGGATAAATTATAAGCATTTTGTTTTATGCTTAATAGATTGCTGCGGTGATTGATTAGAAATTCAATTCTCTCATAAAATACAGATTCATTATCAAGATCAAACAGATAACCGGTTTGCCCGTCTATAATGAACTCGGAATTGTATTTCCAATTTGAAGCTAAGACAGGGACAGAAGCCATAAATGCGTCAATTATGGCTCCTGGACAGCCTTCACCACGATAATACGTCGGAAACAAAAAGAGGTCATATTGTGCAATAACAGATTGAACCATTTCTGGCTGTAGAATGCCCTTATAAGCTGAACAAGGATGCTTATTTAAGTTTTCAAAGAAATACTTTCGATCTTCTGCCTCTATATTTCCGTAAAAATCCACTTGGATTCTATTAAAGAAAGATTGGTTGCGGGACCATTCCAGGAATCGAAAAACTATATCAATACCTTTCGAAAGTTTAATGCGAGACATGAAAACCATTCTGAAATCATCAGATGATTTTAACTCCATACGTTGAGTGTTTTCCTGCCTTATCCTGAAATTTGGAAACCAGTGAACATTATTGAAACCTGTTGCTTTAAGTTTTTGCAACATGCAATCTGTTTCAACGTAAAGAGCCTTTATTTTTTTTAGTTTCCTACCAATAGTCCCATTCTTATTGATAAATTCAGGCAACCACCCTCCGATGACAAAGTAATGGATATCAAAACTAGCGATTATAGACAACAAATATAAGACAGGAAAAAAATTCCTAAGGTTGCGATGGGCCGGCAAATAAATAACATGTTTTGCGCTTAGCAGTTTCTTTACACACCGCAAGAGGCTCATGTTGTCGGACTTGAATTCTTCCGTATCATAAAACGGAATCGAAAGGCCTAATTTAGCTTCAAATAACTGATGTACCGAACGGGTTTTTACAGTTTGTCCGTCCAATTTATTGCTTTGATATGCAAAACAACCAAAACAGAAAAAATCTTTAGAAAGGTTACTCATTGCAATAAACCGGCATATTCCTGATGAATCTTTTGGCTGTCAAATATTGCAATTGCTTTCGATCGGTTCTGTTTTCCCATTTGTTGCATTTGATCCGGCGTAAGGCGCAAAAAATATTGAATTCCCTCCTTGATAGAATTGATATCCCAAGGATTGCACAGTTTCCCGTTGATGCCCTCTTGAACAAGTTTTGGAGCGTCTGAAACATTGCTGGACAACACTGGTTTGCCGCAAGCCATTCCCTCACATATTGCATTGGGTAAACCCTCAAAAATACTAAACAAGCCCACCAAGTCAGCCTGTTGTATCTTCTTTTCAATTTCCCAGTGGACATCATTGAAGGTAAATACATGCTGGAGATCGTATCGCGCAACCAGTTTTTCAGCGGCATAAAGAATGAAATCAGGGTTATTACGGTTTGATTTGTCACCATACCACTCAATTGACAGGTTTTGTTTCTCACGCTTAGAAAGCCTGGAAACCGCTTCGATTAACCTTAGAAGGTTTTTAAGCTGGCGATAAGAAGCGGGAATAATCATCCGCAATAAGTCATTATTTTTGAATTGAAATTCCTTTTGGGGCTTGAACTTATTCAAGTCAATAGCATTATAAATCACTTTCAACTTGTGATCTGGCAATAAAGGATTTATTTCTCGAACCATATCAAGATTAGCATAGGAGTTTGCTACAATATGGTCGGCAAAAAGATGAAAGAGCCGCATGCTCAAGCTTTTTAATGACTTTTGCAATTTAGGATTAGTGCTTCTTTCACCCACAATCAGCCTAAAACGCTTAGAAGGAAAAGCAGCCGCTTCGGCGAGGAATGCTGGAATGCTAAGAAAAGCTATGACAGCATCAAAATCTCCTGATCTGATATATTTCCTGAAATGGTAGATACGCTTCAGCGGATTTTTTATTTCAAGCAGGGTGTGCCCAATGGCTTCTTGCTTGAGTAGCTTTGTATAATAGACTTTCTGATAATACGTTAAAAATTCAATGTTGTTACCTGAGCGCTTCAAATAAACAGCCAAGTTAACCAACTGGCGCTGTGCGCCCCCTGAGCCCAGATCTTCGATTATACAAAGTATATGCATTAGTTTGTTTCTCTGCTGTTCCTGCAATAAAAGCAAATAAAAACCAAGTATAGAATGATTCGATCGCCCCCCCCGCTGTGAATAAGAACAGAACCACAATAAACCATAAAGTTAGCGGTAATGCAGTGATATAATTTAATTTAACCTTTAAGCATTTATATGACACATGGAAAAGATTCCATAAATACCCTGCAAATGTTAAAAGTGCAAAAATCCCACCATATGCCAAAATCGTAATAAACTCATTATGCGCTACTCGACCAAGGCCAAAATGCTCCGTCATTTTCGCTTTGTAAAGTCCGGGGCTAAGTCCGAGCAGCAGGTTGTTGCCAATAATATCCAAGGCAATTTTCCAGATGCTTAACCGGCCACCCAGATCCTCTCCGTGATAAGCAACCTCCATTCGATTCATAAGTAATGTTGCTCTCAACAAATAATCCAATGCCAGAAAACCTGCTATGCCAAGAGGCACAATATATTTAATTTTCGCGAGGAGGCTCCTATTCATGATTAGATAATAAAAAATAATTCCAGCAAACAACATTATGACCGATTTTCTTGATCCCGACTGTATCACCAGAATAAAGCCTATTAAGCAAGCAATAACCAAGAGCCACAAGGTGATTTTTGAGTATCGTTTGTTCATGATAAGATCAAAGGCAAACAATATGCCAATCACATTCCACACGCCGACCATATTAGAATTGGCTCCAAAAATACTTAACCGCCCCGACGGATATGAAACTCCAATATTTAACAAATAGAAGAGACCCATCAGATAAACAGAAAAAACAACTGTTTGCAGAATCCTTTCTGTCAATCCCGGTTTCAACAATATGTGGTTATACACCATAAGAAAGAATACCGAATACATTAAGAACCGCTGGATTACAGATCGGTAAGCATGGAAATATTCAGGTTGATAATTGATAATGCTACTGCAAATGATAAGCGCAACAATTAGCATCCAAGGATACATATACTTTCGTGATGTATTTAAGTTTAAAAGCAAGGGCAAATTGTTGATGTTTGAGATAAAATAAAGGATGTAAAATACCATTGGCAGAAACAGGTAGCGGTTGCCAAGCAGATAAACCGAACTGTACGGAATGAATACAATAAGCAGGAGTAAACTGATCTCGTTGAATGCTATTTTCAACATTATTTAATGCTCTTCATTAATAAGGAATCTACCATCCACCCGCATGGGTCAAACGGACCCTCATGCCATTCAAGATCCCGATCCCAGTATCCATCATATGTGCTTGTTTGATAACAATAGCTCATTTCCACAATTAAGGGCTGCTGTTCGACATCGAATATATAGTCAAAAGCCACACTTTGAAGTCCAAGCTGTTCTGAGACCTCAAATGAAAGTTTCACACACCTAGGGTCAATTACTTCATGCGAGAAGTTTTTTTCACCGCTACCGGATGCTCTGAAATCATTTTTTCTGCACATGCGCTTCATCCCTGATGCCTTTTTACCGATCACAACAATCCGAATATCGTGATCATTGTTGGGAATAAAATCCTGAAAATAAACATAGCCCTTTTCGCGACTTAGGGATCTTCTGTTTTGAAGAATGTTGCGGATCGTTTTTGGAGACCGAAGGATCTTCTGCTGTAAGGTTCCTTTTTTGATACCAAGCGACACTTTATTCCGTACATCGGAAAAGACCTGCTGAACCGGAAAGCCCTTTGAAAAGGCCTGATCAACCAGTTCTTTTGCCTCGGTCCTATTTTTAACCAGCCTAACGTTTTGAGATCCTGCGCCAACTCTCAATTTGAAGACCTTTGGCAAATCGGTGCGCTCCACCCAATCCATCGCCTGCTTTCGGTCATAGAACACATGACTGGGAACAAGCGGAGCCTCGACCGCTTCCAGCAGATATTTCTGTCCAACCTTGTCGTCAAAATGCCAGCAGGTTTTGGCATTTGGGAATACGGGGATACCCATCGCTTCTATGGAGTAGATCAATTGGCGAGCGAACAAAATGGCCTTAGGATCACCATGGTGCCAATGCCACATGAACCCGGAGCATTCCTTGATCTGTTGGATGATGTCCGAATCATACGCGTTGACAACCTTGTACGGGATTTGATTTTCTCGGCTATATTCAATCCACCGATCACTAAAAGAACCTTGGCGGTTATGAATTGCTATTGTCATCTTATATGTTCTTTCCCGCTTACTGCTCGTCTTTGATTTAACATTATCACGAGATTATTGAAGAAATGTACCCAGTCTTAATTAACTACAAATCAGCACATACAAATCCGATGGCGCGCATTATATTTCAGTGACGTACTTTTTGACTGCCTGAATGTAAGCGCCGCTTGTGGTTAAGTCAGATTGCGAAATAGATCTGAACCGAGGTGCAAGATGCTTCAGTAAAAGATTTGATTCTGCAGTGGTTGTTTTAATTGTTCTAAGCATAAAGCCTGCATCAGCAATGAGCTTCATATGAACTGAACATGGTATTCTATTGATCCAATAAGGCCGCCTGCCTCGCATTAGTTTCCAAATCACATCCGAATGTGTCCAATGTCCATTCCATTCATCAGCATATCTATGACATTTGAAATCAATAGTATGCGACATATGACCAGTTGGCTTGAGCCACGAGTTCATGGCACTATATGTCTTCTTTAGATCATCAACATGCTCAAGAACAGCCTGCGAATAGATCATATCAACGGATTCAGGGGTAAGCACATTCACGCCATGCCATGGCACCTTATATTCAACCACCGATTTCTCAATACCAACACGCTTGACAGAGTTTCGAATTCTCTCAATACGGGAGGGGGCTAATGCTTTATTTAATCTACTTTCATCCAATATATAAGTTGGAAAGCTATAATCTTCTAATTTTGGGTTAACTTTGGGCCATTCATCATCTCCAGGAATTGGAGCCTTATTTTTAAATAGGGTAACCAGTTCATCAAATATTGTTAGATTTGTTTTTATGTTCGCATATTCGACAACATCAAAGGCGTAATATTTCTCACTGCCGGAAATCAATGCTGCTAAACCGATGCCAATGGAATCGCCTGGACCTAATTCAGCAACAGTCTTTGGGCTAGTATTAAGTCCATTAATTTCTGCCATCACCAAGTGGCGCAACCATACAGAATAGCAATATCGAGCCGAGTTAGTCCCCCCTGTTCCTTTTGCACGAATTGCGCGAAGATGGTTTATTCCTGGCACAAAGGTGGCAATCCCGTAAAGCAATTGTATTATATGTTTCGTTTTCATTATAATCTGTTACTTTGCATTCATTTCTCAAGAGGTTTCATTAAGAACACTTAGCAGTATGTCTCTGTGCGATTGACAACGTGTTTTGTTCAAGAGAATTATTCGTTGCTTTTTTGATATTAGTTTTGTAGTTATGCGCAGCTTACAGAGTAATGATAATATAAATCGAAATGGAATAGCGCTAACTGGAGAAATAAAGTTGATCGAGGTTCGATTGCGCAACACAAACTGATCCCAACGACATTGCAATGCATGCTTGTCGTAAATGATATTATTAAATGCCCCTATTTCAAGAAGCATGTTTTGCAAGTCTTTGCCAGTAACGCTCTTTAGCTTAAATAATTCTCGATCTTGAGTCACAGGATACAGATCTATTTCTATCGGTTTGTTCTTTTCAAGTTCAAGCTTAACAACAACTCCGTAGTACCATGCTTGGTTATTAACCTTCTTCGTAAACAACATGTTGCCCAAGCTGTAGGCAATAGGTGTTTCTTTGTAGACTTCATAGCCACTTACGCAATGCGTATGATGGCCAATGATTGCATCAGCACCATTATCAGCATAGAAACGGTATTGTTTGACCATGCGTGGACTTGGTAACGAATAGTTTTCATGACCTCCATGGATAATACAAATCACCTTATCGTGAAAAGCTTTTGCCTTTTTTATCTGATTGACGTTATCGATGATATCAAGAGGATTAGCACCGGGAGAATTCCTGCCTGCGATAGACCATTCTTTTTCAGCAAAGTTGAGCATGGCTAATTTAAGGCCATTTCTTTCAATGGTTAAAGGTTTCGCTGCTTCGTGCAAATTGTCCCCGGCACCAACATAAGCAATATGACCATTCGATAAGGCTTTAAATGTATCAGAGAGACCATTTCCGCCGTAATCGAGAATATGATTATTGGCTAGGGTTACCATATCTATGTTTAGCTGTTTAAGATACGGAATGACTGTCGCATCAGAACTTCGCAGATGGGGACCGGTTTTGTTGATTTTATTCTTTGGATCGTCAGGCGTAAGCGGTGCCTCAAGATTCACAATACGGTAATCAGCCTGTCTGAACAGATCAACCACTGACGGATCTAGGAGAGTGTGATTTCTGTATCTATCAGATATAAATATATCGCCGCCGATGAGAATATGCATTTTAATTGGTTCCGTTGTCTGTGTATTTGACTTCTTTATCTATAATATCAGCCAGTTGTATGGTATTCATAAATTCGACATTCGGCCATTGCTTTGTGACTTCGGATAACAATTCTTTTAAAAGCAAAAGATTTGAATCCCTGTTGTCGTTTATCAAGTGCCCGATATAATTTAGCCGATGTGAACAAATGGTTACCGGTTTCTTGAAGGTGAATGCCAGGGCAATCTCCTTTAGCGTTCTTTGAATGATTCCCTGTTTGTTCACGATCGCAGGTTCAAAGTTTACATTTCGCAAAAGGTAGACCTGTCCGATCTTATTTATTGAACCGAGCCTTGAAAAAGCCAATTTATTTTTGCTGCAGTCAGGCCCCTTGCCGCAACCCTGTATATATTTCACGCCATTTGCTTCAAGTGTACGTGCAAGGTTTAAGTCCCAAACCCCGTTAGGGGCAATAAACGAGTGCGAACGAAAACCAAACAACCGTTCAAATAAGTCTAATCCATCTATGATTATATTCTTATGATCTTCGATTTCTTCCGGGCAATCATAGTCAAAAGCGGCCTGATAGCTGCTTCGGTCTTCCTGGCTAACGGTTGTACTAATACCAAACATCCTACAATCAAAAGCAGTCAAGGTTTCTCGGGAACCCGATTGTAAATAACGCAACCAGCGATTTACATTCAGATGTTCACGACCATGAAACTGAGGAAAGAAGACCTTTTCTTTCATTCCTTCCTTCCAGAGTGTAAATGATTGTTGATGATCGGGGTATCGCTTTAACGTATCGGTAAACGGCTCATAATAATAATGTTTATAATTATTCTCGTAAATCTTTTTAAAATCAGGATTGGCTACTACGCAGTTAGCTGTGAATACGGGATGATTTCCTTTTCTGTCCCTGAAGGCTGTCAGCACATCAAAGAGACTCCTCAAGTCGTTTTCGCTAGCCAAGGTGTCGTATCTGGAAAAGGGACAAAGATCAACTCGGATGCCTTTTTCGAGAAGTTGGTGATATACATCTCGCGATGGCATCCGGATGCTTCCCCAGTCATCAGATTCAATAACCAGAATCTTCCGGTTGGTACGCCAACCGAGAAGGTTTTTTTTGTAGTTCGATAATTTGCTTTTCAGATGTTTCATTACAAATTTCCACCCAAAACTGTTATCCATGATCGGTCAAACGTAAAAATGCTTCTGCGACATTGCTGATTTCATATTTCGTGAAATCATCTGTATATTGATTCTGATAATTACCGGATAAAAAATCGTCGATCAATGATTTTTCAAAATTATCAGGATGAAGCGATAAGATAGGTCTCTTTGTAAGATGATAATCAATAATTTTACTTGGAACCATTTGTTTGGTTGTATTCTCAATATTTATCAAGAAATCCATTTCGCTCAATTCATAAAGCAGCTGTTCGCGAGGCACCGGATCTCTTATTTCGAGCTTATGGCCTAGTCTCTGTTGATAGGAACTCAGCAAGTCTCGAGTGTCAGTATAAACAATAAATTTGAACTCATTGTTGAGCGATACTAGATGATCCATAATATGCTTTGGGTCTCTTGTTTTTCTGTAAAGCGCGCCAGCGTAGCCAAATACGGGGAAGCATTCTTTATTGATTTGAGATAGATTAACATTTTTAAAATTAAAACCTTGCGGTATTATCTTGATTTTATGCTGAATCGTTTTTGGATATGCAGTTGTTGCCGTTTCAACTGGCAATGATACGAAATCCGTATGATTGAACATCCATTGTTCCACCCATCTCATATAATAAGGATATTGTCTAATTAAGCTACTCCCGCCCGTAAACGGATCACCGCAGTCCGCCACCCAACAAGGAATCTTTTTTTTAATTTTAGGATATGCCATGGCAACCCCGATATGTATGGCATAAGGTTTTGCGATGGAAATCAGCAAATCATAGGTAATGCTTTGGTTTATCAATTCTCTTCTCAGCGCAAATGCTAGTTCAATTTCGGGATATAAAAAGTACTGATATAAGAACCGGTCTTTTAATCTTACGAAAACATTTCTCTTGGTTTTGAACAAATTGGGCTTTTGATGCTTCAGTATGATGTTATTAATGACTTTAATACCATACATACTTTCAAAATCTTTGTAATCATAGTCTGGGTTGTTCAAGGTAATCAGGGTTACCTGATTGCCTCTGCGGCTCATTTCTTTTGCTAACTCTGTAGCTCGATTGGCGCGAGGAAAACTTGAAGGGAAGATCCCCCGACTAATAATTAATATATTTTTGTTATCCATAAATTTCACTCAAATGTTCAGCAATGCGCGCAGCTGTATGTCCATCCCAAAGCGGGGGGATGCGCCCGGCCTGCCAACGTCCACCAAAGAGATCGTTCAGAGCGGGTTTAAGCTTTTCCGGATCCGTGCCGATCAGGCGGTTGGTCCCGTCGGTCACGGTTTCCGGACGTTCGGTGTTGTCCCGCAGGGTCAGGCAGGGGACGCCCATAACTGTGGTCTCCTCGGTGACGCCACCGGAATCGGTGATCACGCCCTTGGCGTGCTCGACCAGGTAGTTGAACTCGAGATACCCCAGCGGCTCTATCAGATGCAGGTTCTCCGCCGCAAAGCCAGCATCCGTGAGAATCCTCGCTGTGCGCGGGTGGATCGGGAAGATGACCGGCATCCCCCGTACGTTTCCGGTTACCGCCCGCATGAACCGCCTGAGCTTTTCGACCTCGTCCACATTGGCCGGGCGATGCATGGTCATGACAAAGTACCCTCGTTCACTCAACCCCAGCGACCGGTAACAGTCGGGGGCTTTGAAGCGATGTCGTGTCGCCAGTAGCGTGTCGATCATCACGTTGCCAACCAGAAAGATCCGCTCCGGTTTCGCACCGGCTGCCAATAGATTGCGTGATGCCGCTTCCGTGGTGGTGAAATAGAGATCGGCGATGCTGTCCGTAACCAGGCGGTTGATCTCCTCCGGCATCGACATGTCGAATGAACGCAACCCCGCCTCGACATGCGCGACCCTTGTGTTGAGTTTCTTGGCCACGATCGAACACGCCAGCGTGGAGGTAACGTCGCCGACCACCATAACCAGGTCCGTGGGGTGCTGCAGCAACTCCTTCTCAAAGGCGATCATGATCGCCGCCGTCTGCTCAGCCTGGGTCCCCCCGCCCGCACCGAGATTCGTGTCCGGCGCAGGAATTCGCAACTCCTCGAAGAAGGTCTCGCTCATCTTCCGGTCATAGTGCTGTCCTGTATGCACAAGGCGATACGCGATCTTGGCGCCCTGTCCCGTCACGGCGGCATCCAGGGCATGAATGATAGGCGCGATCTTCATGAAGTTAGGACGCGCACCGGCGATTAAAGTAATATTGGCAATCTTCATTTCAAATCAACACAGCTTGTAGATCCGCTCTTGGAAGACATCAATAGGATATTCATTCGAGCGTTCGATCAGTCGGGTCATGTTCTTCTCGGCACTTTCCTGATCCAATTTCACCGTGCCGTTTGTGAGATCGTTTTCGAGATCGGTTATGGTAAAGACCATCAATCCCTCGTTGCGTAGCTTCTGAAGGTATACATTCTTATCGTTCAGGTAAACCTTGGCGCCATTCTGCAATGCCTCGATGATGTTGGCACCGGCCATCTGGCGATAGCCGTTGATGACTAAGGCATCGATCTGTTCATAAAACCGTTTAAATTCATCGCGAGGCATATACTCTTCGATCAAGGTGTAGTATGGTTTTCCCTGTACCGCTTTACGGACAGCATCGGTGTAAGCGCCTTCGCCTCCGTAGTTAAAAAGCAGGACAAAGTTGTAATTAGCCCTGTTATCAACTTCCTCTATCATGTCAATGATGTCGAGGTGGTTGTTATACATGCTCCGGTTGTTTCCTAGCACAATCGTTGGCTTCTTGTTCGATGATTCATCATTGGTCGAAAGTGACACCTGCTTTGGCTCCAGCCGTCGGGGTGGAAGCCTAACGAAGGCAGGCAGGTTGGGCCAGTGCTGTTTGAGCATCTGGTATTCCTCGTCACTCAGCCCCAGCATGAGATCTGTCCGATTTATGGCCTGCTCTAATGCTTTTGGACCAGAAGCTCCATAACGTACCCGGGCATAATTTCTACGCAGCATCTGCTTAGATCGTTTTAACCAATTTGTCTTGGTATCTGTTCGATACTGCAATGATCTTTTGCTATAAACAAGATCACTTAGTTTGCCATACAACTCAAAGCCAAAGAAACGCCAGGCAATCTTCACCCGATTAGGGAGCATAAGCGCCAGCCGAACCTTGATCCCATCAAGCGCATAGAGCACAACTAGATCCGCTTGCTCGCACAGCTTAACTATTTTTTTTATTTCTGCGGCAGTAAATACATGGGTTTTAGAATTCACTGGACCGCTATAGGGTTTGCTGTTCTGAATAATGATGGTGATGTTGTCAAAGCAATCGCATTCAAACTTCTCGGTACCACCTATGAACGCATAATAATTGTGAACATGAACGACTGTTTTCTTCCGACGTGGTGTTTTCGGTTTTACGCATGCATCCTCTGAGTCTCGACCTTGAGTGATCTCTAATGCAGATGCCGGTAGCTTCACTTCGGCTGTGCAATCACTTGGTTGTCCTTTGTCGCTATTCATAATGTGATGTTCCCGGAAAATATATATTTGGCCCAAAATATGTTACTAAAGCTCGACGCTGGCCACACGGGGTTCCACGCTGCAACAAAGGCGCAGGCAGGCGATGCGTACGCCGCTGGCGCGTTGCGGGCCGACCTTGAGAAAGGTGGCCATTGCGGTGGTGTCGCCGCCCAGTCCGAGCGGGCCGATGTTGGTTTCGTTGATGCGCCGGGTTATCTCGCGTTCGATATCGTTCTGGATGTCGAACCTTCCGTGGATCATGGCATCGAGCATGAGCGAGGCAGCTTCAAAATGCGTGCGGCCGATTCCAATGGCGGGGGCGCATGGGGTGCAACCCAGCAGTCCGGCGGCTTCGATTGCCCAGGTTACGATTTCGTCGATGATGACCGAAAGCTTGTGCTGGTGGAAGACCCGATATGTCTTGCCGCGAATCTCAGGACCGCCGCCCTGCATCAGGATATGCAGGCGAAGAACGTCGTCGTCTACACGCTTGATCCGAATCGGTGCAAGCGCCAGAGCGCCCGGATCGTCGTCGAGTCCGGCGGATTGCTCCAGTCGCTGGACGTCGTCTCCCTTGACCGCCATTGGACGACAGGGCAAGGCGCGCATGCCCTCGCAGATACCTTGTTCGATCGCCGCGAGCAGTTCGGCGCTGACTGAATGGTTGCCACCGACTTCGAGCAGGGTGTGCGGGATGCCGGTGTCGTCGCAGGTGGCGTGTCCGGTTCTTTCTGCGATCTCGGCGTTTTCAAGCGTCTGTTCCAGCACCCATCGGGCGTTAGGGTTGGTTTCGATTTCGATTGCTTCGCGCAGCACAGCTTTCTTATCGTCGGAAAAGACCGTGGAAGCTTGGATTACCGCAGCTTTTACTTTGGATTCAATGTTTTTCATGGGGTTTCTGGGTTTTGGGGACTGGGTGGTCATAAAGGCCAATAGCCTCCTGTTTTTTTGCTGCCACGGTGTTCGATTTCGCCACCGGAAAGTAACTCTGAAATAACTCTGGCAACCGTCCTGACCGAGGCCCCGGTCTGCTCAATAAGCTCTTTGCGCTGAATGCCCGGCTGTTTTTTGATCAGCGTACTGATTCGTTCATTTAATGTGCCATTTAATGTGCCATTTAATGTGCCATTTAATGTGCCACCCTGCTCTGGACGCAGAGTGGAAAACAGTGTAACGGAAAAATTATAGTTGTCATAATCGAATTCTGCGGGGGGATTGCCCGCCGTTTTCAATGCCTGCTGAATCCGGCGAATCCCGGTTCCCATTTTTTCTGCCTGCTGCGTGCGCATGAGCAGAGAGGCGATCAGCCGGTTTCGGGTTCGGCTGTATTTCCCGAAATCCTCCGGCGGGAGCCACGGGACGAGTCCTCCCGGATTGGAAACAGTCAACCGGTTCTGAAAAACCTCCACCATGATATCGCCCGATGCATCAAAGTAATCCCGGTGCATCACCGCGTTGACGATGGCTTCGCGAAAAGCAGCCTCCGGATATTGGGGAATTTCCTCCCGCCGTAGCGAACGAATCTCAAAGCGAACATTCACATGACGCTTGAGATACATCACAGCGGCATCGATATTCCCGATCAACCCATCATTAAAAATCTTACGGTCCAGAATCTGCACCTTATCTTCCCCTTGATAAACGGCACAGACAACCGGTGAGCTTTTAAGAAAATATGCGGGATTTTTTGCGAACAGGAGAACTCCGGCGTTCGTCATCACCGGCTTTCCGCTTGCCGAATGGGACAGCTCCAGATTAGCCAGTATTTCCTCCAAAGGCAGCGTTGCGTTCAATCCCGCCGCACGGAGATATGCAGAAACCTTCTCCTCATCAAGATCTGACGAACAGTCGAACGCTCCGCAGATTTGCTCATCAAAGCGCAGCCGTCCTGAGCAAATCCCCATGGAAAAAATCTCATCACGGCTCAGCTTCTGAGAGTTCGCTCCGATCCGCATGAAAAAACCGTCGGAACAGGCGTGCGGTTTGTTCGGGCTCTCCGGGACTTCAACAACCAAAACCTGGTCTGCGGTGGCCAACTTGACTGCAATGGGAGGGTCGCAGTTTCGCGCCGTATTGTGAATCTGTGATTTAAGGCGATTGTCGATCTGAATACCAATCGGTTGAGAATCATCCGATACACCGATAAAAATCTTGCCTCCAGATGCATTGGCAAATGCTGACATCTCCCGGGCAAGAGATTTGTCCGGCCTCTCCTTGAACTCAACAAAGAGACCCTCGCCTTCAGACAACATAAACTGTAACTCTTGCTCCGTCATTCTTGCGCCCTTACTCCTCAACTTCCGAACTCACCAACTCTGTGCCGCCCACTTTGAGAAATAATTGATGTTGGGTTCATTTTTAGCCCTTTTTGTGTTTTTTGTGGCTAAATTTAAAGGCTTTCTCCATGTGCGGCGGCGAGGATGCAGGGGAAGTCTTTGACCTTGATCAGGTGCAGCGCTTCCATGCCCTCTTCAGGAAAAGCGGCGACTTTGCGTTCAATGATTTTGCTTTCAAGTAATGCCGTCACGGGAGGTATCACCGCAAAAATGGAATTGTGTTCTTTCAGTGCCGCAATCGTTTGAGCGCTGAGTTTGCCTTTCCCCAGATGGATTTTTACCCCGGCTTTGGAAAGAGCGGGAATCGTACTTTCAATGTCATGCTTGTTGCTGGAGGTCGGGCCGACACCGGCCGGACTGACGGCGGTATGGAAAATCACCGCGCCTTGAAGATCAATGCCGGCATCGGCCAGCCCGCCGGATTCAATCAGACGAACCAGCTTCGGCAGCACCGCATCCCGCCCGGTAAAAATCCAGCCCGAAAGCAGTATTATCTCTCCCTGAACAAACTGTCCTGCGACATCTTCGGAAATTGGAGTGCATGTGGATTTCAATTAATAATCCTCATCTGTCAATTACATTCAAACAACAACTCTTCACAAGATTTCCTGGATCAAACAAAGGAAGCCCCATATTTTCGCCGTTTTCATTAATTATCGAAACCAAACTTTGGATTTCTATAATGCTTTTCTTCAACTGCTCATTATCATCACAAACTAAGAGGAATCTCACAAAGACATGGTCAACAGTTCCTTTTTGCACAATAATGTCACCCTCTCGATGAGGGGCATGGTATCCAATGACGGAAGGATGCTTAGACGCGATATCAATACCTTTTATTTGTCCAATTCGCCCCTCTTTAGCTAAAAAATAAAGAAGAGCCGATGATTTCTCTGAAAATTTCTTGTCGATATTTTCAATTTTTCGCTGTTTCCCCATTTTTCCCGTAAGTGCAAAATTTGTTAACAACGCGGATATATCTACTCCACTGATTGCGGCGACAAGAAGCCAATCTTGCGCACCACCCATCCGAAAAGAAGGATCAAAAAAACGAAACATCTCGCTATCAAGAAAGCCTGTAAATGAAAGAACGCCATTTTTTATACCAAGGCCACGGATCATCTCGCGCAACTTCCCATCCGTCTCCTTTAGAAATAAAGAATAATGTTTAGACGGATAAGTCTGACTCCCAATATACGCTCTCTCTCCGCTCGATGTCAGGCAGTCATAAACATCGGCCATAGATGTTAAATACGGCTCGCCGTCACACACCACGTACTTGGCGCAAACTTCATCGCTCTGTATATACTTTTCAACCAAAAATTTCTTTCTGCTCGAATGCTTTAATGCATTTAAAATGGCCTCTGGCAAATCATCCTTGCTTCGACAAACCGTAATCCCTTTTGATGCCCTGCTGTCAACAGGCTTCACAAGCACAGGGAATTCTAGCCTTCCAACATCACAAGCTTTAAGATCCTCATCAAGATCATAGCTTTGAATAACACCCACTCCGTAGCGCTGACAACACTCTTTAAATACATCTTTGTTCGTCATGACATCAAACTGTTCCTTAGTTCCCACACAAGGGAGTTTTAGCCTCTCACATATCTGCTGATATGGCTTCTGGCCAGGGTCGATGCAATAGTTCATCACACCATCTATATTGTTTTCGCGGCAATAATCTACAATGCCATCAACGTCCGTAATACTGAGAGAAAGGCTTTCATCGGCAATCTGCTTCGCGGGCGAATCTTTCAGATAGTCAGTGACGATAACATAAATACCTTTTTTCTGAGCATCCTCCACAATCTGACACATTTGAGTTACACCACTTAGCATTAATAATTTTTTCACAGCCACAAACTCCTCGATAATACATTTTATAAATAAATTGTTGAAAGATTCGCCCGACTAACGTGCGCAAATATCTTTCATCAACGGCCCCTTCAGCCCTTTTGGGATAATCTTCAGAGGCGGAAGGTCGGGGCGAATTCCTTTCCGAATACGCACTTCAACAAACGCCGGCCTCTCTAAAGCGACTAAAGCGTTGACTGCTTTGGCCAATTCCTGCTTAGTTTCAATTGCCCGACCGGGAGTGTTGAAATCCGTATTTTCGGCAATGGCCGTCAGATTCGCGTTAAAGCCCGCAGATAACTGACCGCCCACGGATTCGTGGGCACCGTTATTCAGCACTACATGTAATAAGTTTGACGGGTTGAGTTTTCCAGTGGTTGTGAGGGCGCCGAGGTGCATGATTGCCGCTGCATCGCCGTCCAGGCAGACGACGAGGCGATTTGGCTTTGCCAGGGCGATTCCGAGGGCAATGGACGAGGCGTGTCCCATGGCACCGACATTCAGAAAGTCATTTTCGTGGCCCATACCCTTCAGGCCACGTAGGGCGTGAAGTTCCCGTGTCGCCCGCCCGGTCGTGGCGACGCAGATGGCGTCCTGCGGAATGCAATCTAGAACGCATTCGATGGCCTGTTCGCGGGTCATGGGGTATGGCGAATCCTCCAGTTTCTCATCTTTTTTGAGTTTTGCAAGCACACCTTTTTTGACCACCAGTGCTGTTGGTACGCTTTGTTCCCTAGCCGTATCCACTGCCCACTGCGCTGCTTGAAAAGCTTCCGCCTCATCGTCCCGTAAAATTTTGAACGGGATTTCCATTGCTTCCAGCAGGGGGATCGTGAGCCGGCCCTGTTTCTGATGCTGGGGATGGTCCGCAACCTCCGGATCGCCGCGCCAGCCGATCAGTAAGACCATAGGGATCGAGTACACTTCCCGGTTGGTCAGAGACAGCAGGGGGTTGGTTGCATTGCCCAGACCCGAATTCTGCATGTACACCAGCGGGATGCCTCCCGTGCCGAGGTGATGCCCGGCGGCCAGTGCTACGGCGTTTCCTTCGTTTGCCGCTATGACATGACTGTCATCCGGCCATGTCGACGCCGCATGCAGGCAGAAGTCATTGAGCAACGTATCGGGGACGCCCGTAATGAAATCCACGCCCGCATCCTGTAGCTGTTTAAGGAATTGTTTCTGATCGATCATGATAAAATATTCCAATCGGTTTACAGCAACTGAAATAAGCTGGGCAAATCTTTTTCCAGATTCCAAACTGCCTGCCCAAGTTGTCGGCTTTCCTCTTCCGATTTTTGTCCATACATTGCCAGCGTTGCACACTTCTCTTCAATTTCACGGTCTGAGAGTGGAAACGCGGCCTCGCCCCTTGGTGAATCAATCCGTTCAGTATAGCGGTTTCCGTCGAGAGTCGTCACCTCGACTATTGCAGGGCTATATCGTGGGAAAAGCCTGGTCAGTTCATCGTCGGGTTGAACGCATACCTTTCGGGCTAAAGTTGCGACGGCTGGGTCTGCAATGTATTCATCGGAATACTCTTCTATCCCTGCCTGGCCGGCAACCAACGCGACGGCAACGCTGTATGGAATACTCATCTTGGCGGAAGAAATGCCGTTAGTCATCGTATGATCGTGCTTCGCCACGGCCAATGCATAGGTGGTTACGTTTACGGATGTAATCATTTCCGGACGCAAGGAATGATCCGTCCTCATGTTAAGCACCGCATCAATGGCCGGATGGCAATAACGGCAGGCCGCATACGGCTTGACATAAACCCGTTCCACCGCAAAGGCAGCGCCCTCTTTCGGCACCAACTGATCCGCATCGAACGCGTCCGCTACCATGGAAATAAAACCGGTGCCGCCTGACAGCACGTCGTTCGGCCCGGAAAAGCCGGCGCGTCCCATTGATGCTGCGAGCACGCCTCCGACTGCCGCTTGTGCCACGTTGTACGGTTTCAATTCAGAATCGTCTTCCAGTACCTTGAGACTGCCTTGGGCCGATACGACAGCCGATGAAAAGACCGCTTTCATTTGCAGGCGGTTGAGACGAAGCATTGAGGCAATTCCAAGGGCTGCGCCAATGGTTCCACAGGTTCCGGTGGCATGGTATCCGCGTTTCTTATGGGATGGTTGAATAGCGTCTGCAAGACGCGTGGTTGCTTCGTACCCGAGAACAATACCGTTAAGCAGATCGCCGCCCTCTATCTGTTCTTTTTCGGCAACGGGAAGAAGTGCGGAGAGGACGGGTGAACCGGGATGCACGATGCCCGAAATCACTCCATCGTCCAATTCCGCGACGTGCGAACTCAGGCCGTTTATGAATGCGGCCTGTGCGGGGCTGGTTTTGCGGTTGAAGCCAATGATCGAGGACTCGTTCGACATTCCCCCCATGAATTCCAGCAATTTCTCGCCTTTGTCCTGTATCATTCGCGCGCCGGCAAAAGTGGCCCCCAAATAGTCCAGCAGGCAGCGCTTGGCCTGATGTTGGACGGACGGAGAAAGCTGAGTATTGCGCAGCTCGTCAAGTGAGTCTATAAATTTATCAGTAAGGTTCATGTATGTAGAATATTCGGTCGGTATAATTTCAGACTTCCTGATGTCTCGGATTTATTATGACACCAATTCGTAGCGCAATCGCAAATTTGTGCCGGGATAGATTGTGTCGGTGTCATTGAGATTCTGGGCCAGCATCTGTACCGCATGATCCGACATTCGATTCGTTAAGTGATGCAATCGCACAGTCAAGGTTCCCTCCTCTTCATCGGGAATTATGTCAGCTTCCTGAGTGTAGATATCACGTAGCAGAGAACGGGCGTCGTCCGGGCGAGCCATTGAGTCACGCAAAACATCAGACATCGCCGTTTCGGCGCGGTAAGCGATCATCTTGATCGTGTCAACAAACGCCTTTCTTCGTGGTGCCAATAGGGAGAAGTGATCCGCTTCAGGAAGCTCAGAGACGGGAATATGTTTGCCTGTTATTTTGCGTGTTTCTTTCAATCTGGCGAGGTCCTCCTTCAGTAGATCAATTTCCTCCATCAGTGCGCCTTTTTGTGCCTCGTATTCCTGCACTTCCTCCGGTGGAGGAGTCGGACTTAACGCTATTTCAGCAAACTCACGGAGCTTTCTACCCAGCTTTCCCGCCTTGCTTTTCACCAAAGACTCTATTTTTCTGTACACAGGGTTAACCACCGGCTTGGTCTCATCAACCGGCTCTTTGCCGTAACCTGCAACTGAATCCAAATCAAAGTGTTGCAGCATATACCGGAAAAAGTTCTCCTGACACCATCTGGAGAACATTCGCACGGCAAGAGAATGCACTTCGGCTCTATATTCTGTGCAGACAACGGCTGTCTGATGTCCTGTTTCCGTCAGCTTGCGAATTTCACGAACCCATAGTCCCTTGCCCTTTGCTCCGATATAGCTTCCTCGCTCGGCGATCATCATTTTGATTTCTTCTCTATTAGGGCCGATGCCTGTTTGTTCTTCAAATTCATGCTTTGGCCAATCGCCTTTCGGGTATTTGTTGTAGGTCATACAGGCTATGCGATGTTCTTCCCACATTTCCTTGAAGAACTCAGGACTGTATCCTTCCCGATCAAAAACCAGTGTGAACCGGGAAAGGAGCGGATTCTTTTTCATATCTTGCTGCGAGGGTTGAGAGGGAACGTCTTTCAACAAACGAGGGACGATCTGGCTACGCAACATTTCGAGCAACCCGGAGGTAAAGGGGGTGCTGATCACGAAAAATGGCCGCCCCTGTTGATCATTAACCCAGTAGTCGGACATGCCACGCAAGCATAATCTCTGTCGTGAAACATATCGCCTTGGAAGCCTGTTTTTGCCGTGATAAACCCGCACATGCCCATCGACATACAGCGTTCCCACCGCTTCGGGATCGGCCTGCATCCATTCCTTTGAAAGAGCCGACGCCCATTCCTTTACCTGGCCTGTTGTGGCAAGGTGTTTGATTTTCTCGCGAAGTGTACGCACTTCCGGAATACGATCCAATCCCAGGAGAAAGCCCAGCTCTCCCGCCGACGAATAACGGAGTTGCTCGTTGTTCTTGATCCGTGAGAGGGCCATGAATGCCAACAGCAGGAAAATGTGTATAGCACTGTAGAAACCGTTGGGCAGAGAAAAATGATCCTTCGTATGTCGCAGCAGACCATTATTCAACAACGCCGGCAATGCCCATAGTACGCCACCATTGGTTACATCCACCGCCGGAGTGAACCGAGATGGAGCTTCAGAGAACTTCCCCAGAGCCGTAAGGACACGTTCTATGACTCGTGTGCATCCCACCCCCATCGTGGCCTGTGCATCTTCTACGCTTCGTTCACTTTTGCTCTGTCCGCTTTTTTTTTGCGCTCCACCAAGCGACCAGAATGAATCGCGCGATAAAGGGTGTCCGGCTTTATCTCCAACAGATCCGCCACGGCTTTGCGTGAGTGGCCTTGATTTAGTAATTCCTGTGCACGGTTCAACACTTCCGGGGTCCACACCGTGGGCCGCTTGGCTTTGCGTCCACCAAAAAATGCACCAGGGCCTCCTGCTCGAAATCTTTTCACGTGCCGCTTTACACTAATGGGACTCACGCCGAACGCGCGAACTATCTCCATTTGCGTGCATTGACCCATATCCACCAGTTGACTCGTGAACATATTGAAACTTTTGTAGTCTGTCTCCTCATGCGAGAAGACAGGCAGGCAGGCATGAAAATACCAGACCGTCCCGTCCCGCTTCTCGAATGAGAGGACATCGTTTATCGGCGTTGATTCCTCGGCAAATATTGGAAGTAACGTCTGCGGCATAGCCCAAACCCCCTTTGAATGATCCGTCATTACCGAGAAAAGCGTATCATCAAATAGTCCGAGGCGCCACATCCATCTCAACGCTTAAGAAGGGCCGCTATCCACTGAGGGTGTGCATCTTACGCAACCTGAGCCATGTTCGCGACGCCGATTGACATCAGGAAGTCTGAATTTATTTCGAGTAAATACGGAAATATTCGGGGCATTCACATTTTGCCTTTGACCAACCTGCGTCGAACGCTTCGATAATTGACACGGGCAGAGCGCCTATTCCAGCCGCCGCTAAGTTTTGGTCGAGATGATGCATTTTCGAGGCGCCGATGATGATCCCGTCGCCATACGATGCGTCCAGCGTCGAATGATGGGCGAGCCATCGGAGGGCGGCATCCACTGGTTGTATATCGTTTTCCCGGCAAACATCGACAAGAAGCTGGACTGCTTCGAACATGGATTTGCGCCAATATCGTTTGCGATAGCTTGCCCGTTCTGTAAACCGACCAGCCTCTGGTTTGCGATTAAAATCCGTGTGTTTTCCGGAGAGCAATCCGCCGGCCAAAGGGTTGAAAGCATAGAAACGCATCCCCAATTTCCGAAGTGCGGGGATCAGTTCGCTCTCAACATTGCGACTTATACCGTTGTAGAGTCCCTGGTACACGGTCGGCTTCGGCCAGCCGCGTTCTTTGCAGAGGTGCCAGATATCGACAACCATCCAGGTCGGGAAATTGCTCAGACCGAGTTCTTTGAATTTTCCTTGCGCGTGAAGTTGCACGCACCCGTCCAGTGCTTCTTCAACCGGGGTGGTTGAGTCGGGGAAATGTAAATAAAAGATATCCACCGAGTCCTGCCCAAGCCTGTCGAGAGATTTGGTGAGCTGGAGGTTGACCGCGTCAGCGTCCAGTCTGCCGGTGATTCTGGGGTGGGCCTTGGTTGCCAGGCGGAACGACCCGTCGGGGATGTCCTTTAGTATGTCGCCGAGAATTCGTTCGGTCTCGCCGTCGTTATACACATAGGCCGTGTCAAGTTCGGTGTATCCGGTGTCCAGGAAGCGTTGCACCATGCTGCGGCTGTCTTCGCGACTAACCTGGGGGCCAAAGGTCATGGTACCAAGGATGAGTTTACACATATACTTCTCCCTTTCGAATTGACGGGGTCTATCCCCCGCAGCCATGCTTACGCTACGTGCATGAACAAAGACGACACGCGCAGCACGGTCAAGAAGCGACGTGATGCTATGCTTCTAGTCGACATACTACTAAAGAGCGTATAAAACCACTTCGCCAGACTTGGATTCATGGGCTCTCAAATAGAAACTATAACGCGGGTTGATGCTGTGCAGGTAGCGCGGAATGGTCAACAGGTCATCATTTTTGTGATAAACACAAATAGCCAGCTTTGGGCTCTCTTGCCTGATTGTGCTTTCAGCTCCGCGCAAAGCCTGGAGTTCCGCACCTTCGATATCCATCTTGATGAATGTGCAACCCTCCTCGGTATCCAACATATCGTCGAGCCGAGATACCCGTACTGAGAACTTCCCATTTTGTGTTAGGCACGAACTCCTCTCCAAATTCTCCATTGAGAGACAGGTGGCATCACAGTCCCAAGCCCCTTTGTCCATACACGAGACATTGGCGAGGTGCCCAATTCTATCGAGCAGAAGGGGGTACGTGGCGGGATTACATTCCAGTGCATAGATTCTTCCGTAGTCCCTCTGTCCTGTTTGCTTTTGTAGCGCATCCAGGAATTCAAACACAGTATCACCGTCGTATGCACCACAGTCGACATAGACCTCGTTGTCGGTGAGCTTGACAACAGAAGGCAGAAAGTACTGATTGTCATCGCGAACACGTTCAAGTTCACCTATCTGAGCGCTGATCCGCTGGTTTATAAATGCAACCATAACATCTCTTGAACGATCATCCGCCAAAAGATTGTAGGTCTGTTCAAAATCCTTCAAATGGCTTTGCACATAATTGAACGTAAAAGCCCTTTCCGGATACATGAGCAAGTGGTGGTCAAGCAAAACAACATTAACCACATTCAACCCAAGCTTTTTAAAACGAGTCAGCTTCTTGTACACCAAACTTTGGATGTTCTTCGAGTAGAAACCGATGACCAGATTTACGGGACGGCTATGGCTATCAATGAAATCTTCGATCGCCTGCACTGGCCGTCCTCGAAAGTTAAGGGTCTCGTTGCCCGCCAAGAAACCACTGTCAACCACCACAGCATCCATATTTATGCCACGCGCTGCAAGGAAATCACAACTAAGTGCGGCAGCTTGCGATGCTCCGTATAGGATTGTTGGGTACTGAGTATTCCCTATCTTCTCTACCTTTTCATAGGGTTCTATATTTTTGATACGCTCGATCATGGTAGTCACTCCTCTTCTGGGGGTCTAAATTTTCAACTTTTACGGCCGGGATAAGCGGAAAATACGTAGGCGGTGTCCAGTTCCAGGTGTCTGGCACGGAGCAAGCAGTGAACCATCATACGTCTACTGCCCGCGTCCACTTGCGGGCCAAAATTCATGATTCCTAAGACTACTTTCATTTCGTCGAACCTTTTACCGAGTATTTGGCTTCCGGAAAATATCGATCAATCACTCGCTTGACGAGCATCACCTGTTTGGCGCGTTTTCGAGCGTCGTCTGCCGTGGATTCCCAGCTATGGGTTTTGGCGACCGAGCCGCCGGTCTTTAGATATATGGGAGCGGCAACGCGGATCATCTCAGGAACCTCGTAATGACGAATAAAGCCGCCGGATGATGCCGGGTTCTCTGTATGTATATCGAGCGGAATTGCAACGGCCTGGCGGATCGCGGCGAGCATCTGAACCTGAATGTCACGCACGGGGTTGAACGAGTTGGCGCCGATGCTTTCGAGTAGTTTCGCTGAACAGGGGTTTCCGTGCCCGGTGTGGGCGGAAACCTTGAATTTACAACTCTCTGGAATTTCACCGACCTTACGAGCTTCATTCAATACCCATAGACAACCCTCATCGTAAATCAAAAACGAGCGGCATCCTAGCTTCGCGGCCCGTTTTATATCCTCTATCGCCCTGATGATCTGTTCCTGACCCCGCAGCCGGTAGCCCATGCGCTGCCCTTCGGGGGTGTGAACCGA
Organism: uncultured Pseudobdellovibrionaceae bacterium; assembly: GCA_964548445.1. GTDB lineage: Bacteria > Pseudomonadota > Alphaproteobacteria > Micavibrionales > Micavibrionaceae > RZZS01. The sequence continues at coordinate 2,815 of CAZJRT010000001.1, read as the reverse complement.
GGCGCTGGTGTCGTAAGTAGCACGGGGGCCGATCGCCAGCACAAGCTCAACACAATTTTTTTTTGCAAGCGCAACCATCTGCTCTATATCATCATCTGAAAGCAACATGATCCCTTTTGTCTGCGTAACCCGATGAATCGAAATGCCAAGCACATCCAATTCTTCCAGCAATGCCTTCATTGTGCCGGGGCCTTGAATGCCAGGCACTTCAAACCGGTATTGCGCCCCATCCGGAAACCGTTTTTCGGAAGTCGGTAAATCGTATGCATCACCTATTGGCAAGCTTAACGTTTGAAGAAATGCCCTTGTTTCTTTCATCACCTCACGCTCCTGTTCGTTTTCATGCTAAGTCAGACTTTTTGACAACAAGCGTTTTCTATTCCGTTGCCGCCGAGTATAAGTTTAAGATAATCGGACTCATTCTCGATGACACCATAGACCTTGGCGCGGTTGCAAATTTTCCCCGCCCAGCTTCGATGCGGATTGACTTCGTTCATCTTGTTGGCTTTTGCGCTTTTGACTTCTCCTCCATCTGTTCCGAGAATCTGCATGGCATCCTCGTGTTCTTCCCGGGTAACAGCTTGCATGGCATTGACATACTTCATATGCGACGGGTGTATGATGGTCTTGCCAACAAAGCCGTTGGCTTTGTCTAGGATCACCTCTCGCAGCAGTCCATCTATTGCATCGTTGATAATCGAACTTCGCTGCATGAGAGACCTGTGGATGTCTTCATGAAGGAGATGCTCAAGACTCTCCGTATTGTCAGCCAGGAAATACTCCCAGACCGGGGCTGATATTACGTGACTTGATCCTTCCCGTGAGAATACATTCAAGATATCGGCAAGGCAGTCACGGACGGTTGCGATGTCGTAGATCGAATAATTGATCCCGCGGCGAACCCCGAAGATCGAGGAGAAATCGGTTGCTCCAACACGAATATTCAAGATCAACTCGCGGTAGATATCCATAATGCCAGTTAGCCGGGCTAACTCATCCTGTCGCGTCTCGTGCAAGGCAATAGCTTTCCCCTCAAGAATCGGCATTCCATACAGCGAAACATCCAACGCCGTATTCATCTCTTTCAGCGTCTCGAAATAGTGTGTACCATTGGTTGAATCGAATTTCGGAAAATTGATTCCCGTCAGCATGGAGGCACTCTCTTTGCTAAGACTGGCCGCAAATTGCTGAAATTGCTGGACTGATCGAACTCTCACAAAGATCAGGGGTAGGTCGTTCACGGCAATAAGCCCGTCGTGAACTGATCTGTATAGCACATTAAGGCAGTCCCTTACATTATGCTCGGCAACCTCGACAGCATTCTCTTTGATAGCATCTTCCATGCACATGACCAAGGCAGGACTCGGTGTCTGCCGTGCCAGCACTTTATCGAGGATGTTTTTTGTGCCAGGCATGTACAGCACGGCGCCAAGGCAGTACTGGAGCAACGCTTTATCGGTATATTTGTCGAATTCCATCGGTGGATGGACAAAGGTGAAGTTTAGATTATGCTGATTATGTTTCATGATGATTCTCTCGATTAACTTACTGTATCACGAATGATCCGGCAGATGCGCTCAATATCGGCATCCTCCACGGCCGTTCCGGTTGGCAGCACGAGGACGCGATTGGCAACGTGTTCGGTGTTCGGTAAATGCTGCCCGGCATCAGGGAACAAGGTGCGGTAGGGTTGCATGTTGTGGCAGCCGGGCCAGAAATATTTCCGCGCCAATATCTTGGCGCCATGTAATTGCTGCAGGATTTGGTCACGTAGCGTGTGGCCGCTCTCGACGCAGAGCACGACATAGTGGTAATTGCTCTTCCTTGCTTCATTGTAGGCAAGTAGCGAAATGCCGGGAATGTCGGCAATGCGTTCTTGATAATGCCGGTAATTGGCTTTGTTTTTCTGGATGAAGCGCGGTAGGGAATCAAGGTTGACCAGTCCCATGGCTGCGCAAATCTCAGGCATCTTGCCGTTGGTACCGGGATGAATGACATTATCAAAGCCTGAGAAACCGAAATTACGAATCAGCCGCATCTCCTCCGCCAGGGTGTCATCATTGGTGACCACAGCGCCACCCTCGAAGGAGTTGAAGCTTTTGGTGGCATGAAAGCTGAATATTTCGGCACGCCCGAAGCCTCCGATCATGTTGTCTTTATGACTACAACCGAAAGCGTGGGCGGCGTCGAACAACAGTTCAATTCCGTGTTTGTCGGCAAGTGCCTGCAAGGTATCAATCGGCGCGGGCCGCCCCCATAGATGAACGGCTAGTATCCCCGTCGTTCGCGGGGTGATCAGGCTTTCGACAGACTGCGGATCGAGGTTCTGGGTGACAGGATCAATATCGGCAAAAACTGGGGTCAATCCTTGCCAGTGCAGGGCATGGGCGGTAGCGATGAAGGTATAGGACGGAACAATGACTTCATCCGAGAGATGCAGCGCGCGAATGGCGATCTCGAGTGCAAGAGTCCCGTTGCACATCGCGACGCAATGCTTTACCCCGACATAGTCAGCAATACGACCCTCGAGTTCCTTGACGTACGGCCCATTATTGGTAAGCCAATTGCGATCGAACATGGCTTCGGCAAGTTTCATAAAGGCTTGCCTATCACCGATGTTGGGCCGGCCTACATGTAAGGTTTCGTTCATAATTTATTCAATATTATAGACACTGGGCACTGGAAACTAGAAAGAAGTTGGCAGTGGGCAGTTGGCGGTGAATCGGTTTGTCAGCAAGATTGTTAATGGTGAGTTGTGTAGGCGGCGCTGCGTAACGCTTGTCGTCCCCAGCCCCCAGAACCCAGCCCCCAGTCA